>NZ_JAGQCR010000189.1:0-6191 GCF_024346295.1 Cyanobium sp. BA20m-14 | reverse complement strand
CAGTGCCCCTCCGGTTATTAGTCACTACAACCTTTATCGAACAATTTTGATTCAGGGTGTCGAGGCGGTTGGCAAGAGCTCTGGTCAAGCCTTGACGGCTATTCAGCAGATCTTTAAGCGGCTTGATTCCAATAATATTGACTACGCATTCACTGGCCTTGCTTCCCTGCAGCTTTCTGCGGGTAACGCCAGCGTACTGGTATTTGGCCTGGGCATATTGATTGTCTATCTGGTGCTTTCTGCCCAGTACGAGAGCTACATAACCCCAGTCATCATTTTGATGACGGTTCCCTTGGCCATGCTTGGCGCCCTGGTTTTCTTGGCGCTCCGCTCTATCGACCTAAATATCTATGCCCAGGTGGGTCTGGTGACCTTGATCGGGTTGGCTGCGAAGAACGGCATTTTGATTGTTGAGGTTGCTGAGCAGCACGTTGCCAATGGCATGAGCTTTGTGGAAGCGGCCATTTCTGCTGCTGAGTCTCGGATGAGGCCAATTCTGATGACCGCAATCGCCTCCCTGGCGGGATTCCTGCCCCTTGTGGTGGCCACCACCGCTGGTGCGAATAGTCAGCAATCCCTGGGCACCGTGATATTTGGGGGGCTGCTAGTTGCCACAGTGCTTTCGCTTGGAGTTGTGCCCCCTTTCTATGTGGTGATTAAAAACTTTGAGGCTCGCTGGTTGCCTGAATCCATACCGGAGACAACCGCTTAGGTGATCACGGTGGGGCGATCCATCCCCGTGCGGTTCTTGATTTCGGCCAGTCCATCGATTGCCGTGATCAGCTCGCCGAGGGCCATTTGGGGATCCTGGCTGAGGTTGCCGCTAGGGGGCACATAGCTCTCCAGATACACCCGCAGGGTGGCTCCCTGGGTGCCGGTGCCGGAGAGGCGCAGCACCACTCGGCTGCCATCTTCGAGCAGCAGACGCAGGCCTTGGCCGCTTGTGAGAGATCCGTCTATCGGATCGGTGTAAGCGAAGTCGTCGGCGGTAGCGATACTGCGGCCGGCGAAGCTTTGGCCCACCAGCGCGGGCTGCATATCCTTGATGCGGTTGTAGAGGCCATGGGCGGCCTCGCTGGCGATGGCTTCGTAGTCGTGGCGCGAGTAATAGTGCCGGCCGAAACGGCTCCAGTGCTCGGCCATGATCCTGCTCACTGGTGTCTGCTTCCTGGCCAGGATCTGCAGCCAGAAAAGTACCGCCCAGAGGCCATCTTTTTCGCGGATGTGGTTGCTGCCCGTGCCGAAACTTTCCTCACCGCAAAGGGTTATGCGCCCCGCATCGAGCAGGTTGCCGAAGAATTTCCAGCCCGTTGGCGTTTCGAAGCAGGCCAGACCAAGCTCCTTTGCCACCACATCGGTGGCGGCGCTGGTGGGCATCGAGCGAGCCACACCGGCTAGGCCATCGGCGTAGCCCGGGGCCAAGGTGGCGTTGGCGGTGAGTACCGCCAGGCTGTCGCTTGGGTTCACGAAGCAGCGTGCCCCCAGCACCATGTTGCGGTCGCCGTCGCCATCGCAGGCGGCACCGAATTTGTAGGCATCGCTGCCCATCAGCAGCTCGGCCAGGTCGTGGGCGTAGGTGAGATTGGGATCGGGGTGGCCGCCGCCAAAATCTTCTAGGGGGATGCCGTTGCGCACCGTGCCCGCGGGAGCGCCAAGCAATTCTTCGAAGATCCGGCTGGCGTATGGGCCGGTCACCGCGTGCATGGCATCGAAGGCCATCGGAAAGTCGCCCCGCAATAGATCGCCGATCTGGTCGAAGTCGAACAGGCGCTGCATCAGCGCTACGTAGTCGTCTACGCCATCAATAACCTCAACCTGCAGGTCGCCAATGCTGCTGAGCCCTGGCGTTGAGAGGTCGGGATCGCTGCCGCCTTCGCAGATCCGATAGCCGCCTAGTTCCAAGGTGGCGGCGTAAATCGCGTCGGTGATCGATTCCGGCGTGGGGCCGCCGTTGGCGCCGTTGATCTTGACGCCGAAATCGCCATCGGGGCCGCCGGGGTTATGGCTGGCCGAGAGAATCACCCCGCCCACGGCGCCGTGTTGACGTATCAGGTGGGAGGCGGCTGGGGTGGAGAGGATGCCGCCGGTGGTGGTAATCAGCCGGGCCACGCCATGGGCTGCGGCCATGCGGGCGATCACCTTGATTGCTGCGAGGTTGCCGTAGCGACCGTCACCTCCCACTACCAAGGTGCCGCCGGCCACGCCTGGCAGCACCTGCAGGCTCGCTTCGATGAAGCTCTCTAGGTAGTGGGGCGTCTGGAACTGGCGACTGCTCTTGCGCAGGCCGGAGGTGCCGGGCTTCTGGTCGCTGAAAGGCTGGACCAGGGAAATCTGCCGAATGCTCACGGGATTACTGCTGGTCATCGGCCGAATCCACAGGGGCACTTGGGCACCAAATTAACCTTGGCTTGTCACCTTTCCAGAACTGACTAGCTTCCAAGGGAAGGCAGTTGATTGGGGACAGGGGTGTTGGCCAAAAACAGGTTTGCCAGCGGGCACATTTGGAGAGTGGCTTGCTTAGCTGGCTTGGCGCTAACAGCCAGCTCCTTAGCGGCCACAGAAGCCGGCCTGGCGGCAGTGATGGGGGGAGCCCGCGCCCTTCCTTTGGCGGAGGCGGTGCAGCGCAGTCGGTTGGCAGCTGAAGCCGTGATCCAGCGACGCGGCAAGGAAACCTGCCTGCGCGGCAAGCTCACCAATGCCTTACTGGGCCTGTCTGCCAGCTGTGAAGTTGCGGCTCAGAAGGATGGTCTCTGTGCCTTGGCCGATCAGGCGGTGGTGCAGGTCGGCTGGTCGCTGGCTTTTATGGACAGCACTGCCCAGCAGGTGCTGAACCTGATTGAGAGCCAGCCGGGATCAGGATCAGGACCCAGGAATTAGGTTGAACGCACCTTTTTTCTCCTTGGGTTTTGTGTCGGTTTTGCTCGGGGCGACCGAGCGGGTCTGCTGTTTGCAGAAGGGGATCACGTCTTGGCCGGCTCGGTTGAGAGCTTCGCGCCTTTCAAAAGTGTTGGTGGTAGCTGGCTTTGCCCGTTCGAGGATCGTCCAGATGGCGTCCTTGCAGTTGGCGCCCAGGCGTGGGTGATCCATCAGCGGATCGGCCATGGTGCGTGCCTTGCCGCAGACTTCAATTGTGTTGTCTCTTCCGCAGGCGAAGGTTTGGAGCTGGAGCTCGCGCAACAGGTCCATGGATGGGTACGGCGGGTCCTTGGGTGCTGCCTGTAGGGGTGCAGCCAGCAGGGCGATCAGGCCAAGGGCAAGTGCGGGATCAATCCGAGGCGCGGCCATGGTTCCACCGGGGTTGCTCCCATCATGGCGCTCCTGGCAGCTGGGCCAGTCCCTGGCGAAGCGGTTGTTGCTGCTGGCTCCAGTGGGCAGCGATCGCGGGGCCCACCAGGGGTGCGGCGATCGCCAGAGCCCCCCGCAACCAACCCTGCTGCCGCAACTGCTCTCCCCGGGCTGCTTCGGCAGCCTGCAGGGTTTGCATGCTGATGATTTCGGGCCGCCGCTCCGCCTCAATTTGGACGGCCACCCCATCAAGGGCAGCGCCGCTGCAGCCACTGCTGAGCAGAGGCAACAACCGTATGGCGGCTACCCAGGCATCACGCAGGGCCATGTTGATGCCCTGGGCTCGCACCGGTCCCATCGGGTGGGCCGCATCGCCAAGCAGTAGCAGGCCCGGTTGGCACCAGCGCTCCGCTAGTCCCACCTGCACCGTCAGTCGGCTGGGCGCCCCCAATCCACCGCGCCACTGCCGTAGCCAGGCCGCTAGCTGCGGCGGACTCAATGCTGCCATCCGCTCGATCCAGCCTTCTCTGCTGAGCTCGGGTGTGGCTTGAGACTTGCCCATAACCCAACCCAGCTGGACGCCGCCGCTGGCGCTTTCGAAAGCGCTGAAAACCCCCTGGGGCCCCACCAGGGTGGTGAAGGAGCCAGCTATGGGCGAGGCCGCGGGACTGGCCAGTTGAAACCAGAGCAAGTCGATCGGGCTGGGGCTGCTCTGCAGCGCTAGCCCTGCCTTCTGGCGCACCAGGGAGCCCCGGCCATCGCAGCCGACGACAAGGTCGGCAGGTAGCTGACTGCCATCGCGCAGTTGCACCCCCGCCACCCGCTCCTGCTGCCACAGCAGGTCAACCACCGGTTGGCCCCGCTCAATCGCAAAGGAGGGGTAGGTGCTGCCCCGTTTCAGCAGGGCCTCCAGCAGGGCCGGCTGGCTCACCAGGGTGCAGGGCCGGCTGGGATCGCCGCCGAGGGGCTCGGTGGCGGTGAATAGCTCCTGGCCATCTACCACGAAGCGCCATTCCACCAGGGGCCGGTGGGGCAGGCCTGGAATCAGCTCGAGCAGCCCCATGGCCGCCAGGGCCTCTAGCCCTGAGGGCATCAGCGCTTCGCCGCGGAATTGACGCTCCAGGTTGGTGCCGGCCTCCACCAGGGTTACGGCCATACCGCCACGGGCCAGCAGTAGGGCCAAGCTGGCCCCCGCCGGTCCGGCACCCACCACCACCACCTTGGGGCGGTGGCTCAAGGGGCCACTCAAACGAAGGAGTTGTAGTTGCGAGTGCCGCCGCTCTCCGGGTCGACATGGCCCGTCAACTGGCTTTTCTTGCTGAGCAAATATTCCACCAGCTCCTGCTGAACGGCCAACAGTTCATTGGTGCAGCCGCGGAATGCGGCTCGGTGGCGTATTTCATCGTGCCGGGTGTGCAGGTCGCGCAGCATCAGCTGGATGGCATCCAGGGTGGCCGACGTGTTGCGTGAGGCCGGCGGGGCATTCAAGGCACGCTCTGTTCCACTGACCATGGCCACAGCATTGAGGGGAAGGCCAAGCGTAGGAGGGGGGCCGCCTGGATCACGGCTCCCGATCAGCAGTCGCCAAACAGGGTGCTGGACACCTGATGGAATGTTTCAAAGGTGTCTTGGTGATCCAGCCCGCTCACCGCCAGGGAGACGGTCCGCTGGCGGGGGTTGCATTCCACCGCCAGGCTCACTGCCCTGGCGCCATGGTCGGCATGGAAAGCGGCGCTCTGGCCGTCAACGGCGTAGAGGGTTTCGGGGGCGTGGGTGAAGCCGAGCTGGTTGGCCAGCAGGCTGATGCCGGCGAGGGACTGGGCCAGACTGCCGTCGCAGCGGATGGCAGTGGTGTAGACCACCGGCGCAGCTGGGGTGGTGTCCTCACCCGGCAACACCAGGGAGCTCGCCAACGACTTCATCAGGCTGCCGGTCTTCGCCAAGGTCTTCATCGGCGTCGTAGGCCATCCGAACTATTAGACTTTAGGAGCAGATCACTAGATGTGGTGTTTGGGGTTGCCAGGGGCCCACATATGGTGGGTGGAGCGCCCATCCCCCTCTTTCCCGACTCAGCTGCGCTGAACCCAGCTCTCGCCAGACGAGCGACCTTGCCTGTCCGACTCGGATCAAGGAGGTAGGAGGTTTATTCCGAGATTTCTTTGCTGACGAAGCAATTGCGACCCCTCGCTTTTGCTTCATAGAGCAACTTGTCAAGCTCTTGAATCACGTCTTCAAAAATAACTTTAACGCCAGAGGCGCAATAAAGTATGCCTGCACTCATTAAGATGCCTTCGGGGAAATCAGAGACTCGTTTAGCTTGGCTTCGGAGACCATCTTGAATGGCGCTGAGCCAACTTATGGTTTCATCGGGCAACTGCGAGGGAATGGCGATTACAAATTCGTCGCCGCCAAATCTTGCAGCAAATGCCTGATCTCCTAATTGCGCTGATAATGCAGCTCCAACCCGCTTCAGAGCCTCGTCTCCTCTTGCGTGTCCGTAGTTGTCATTGATCAACTTGAAGTTGTCAATGTCAATCATGATCAGGCTAATAGGCTCCTGTGCCTGAGTCTTTAGTCGCAATTTCTCGAACTGCTCAATGAATGCGTTTCTTCGCAGGCATCCGGTGAGCTCATCGATGTTGGCGCTGGCGTGCAAACGACTGTTTGCCTGTTTCAGGATCTCAAGCTGACGCTCGAGCTGACGTCTTTCCCATGGATGGGCGTTGGCCGAATTGAGGGTGCGAGATGCGGCTTCCTGGCTGAGGGCATCCCGTTGGGCTTGGCCTGAGAGCTGGGCAACCATGCCTGTCACCTCAATGGCTGTGCCATAGGTGCCGATCACCTCTCCATTCTGATTGCGACGGGATCGGGCGGTGTAGGCCAAAATAACGGGCTGCCCGTCAATA
>NZ_JAGQCR010000188.1:0-6403 GCF_024346295.1 Cyanobium sp. BA20m-14 | reverse complement strand
CCACCAATGGGAAGTCGGGGTTGAGCGGGTCGTAGAAGAAGGCATTCACCGGCTTGGTGAAATCGAGCCCGCCGCAGAAGACCGGAATCACGGTGGCGCCGCGATATTCCAGCTCCTGAATGATCGCCACGTAGTGAGCTTCATCGCCGGTGACGATGTGGCTGCGCTGGAGCACCAGGCCGATCACCGGACCATTGCGGGCCTGCTCGCTGAGATCGCCGCGGCTGGAATTCCAATTTAGATATTCCTTGAGATCTTCAAACATCCCCGGTGCCAGCGGGTGCCAGATGCCTAGGTCTGGGAATACCTCCGGCTCAGCCACAACCACCGCGGGCCGGTCGGCCGCCTCGCCAGAGCCTCCGCGGGGGAAGACGTACTTGTCGGCCAGCATCAACAGAAAATTCCGGAGATTGTCTGGCGTGCCGCCCAGCCAATACTGGAAGCTCAGCATGAAAGAGCGCGCATCTTGCGCCTTCTCCACCGGCAGGTATTTCAGAACAGTCGGCAAGGTATTGAGCAGCTTCAACATCGCGTCTTGGAAGCCAGCGCCGCCCGCTTCCTTGCGCTTTTTCATGAAGCTGGCAATGGCGCTCTTGCTTTGACCCAGCTGGGCCATCGAGAAGGTGCCGAGCTTGTTCAGTCGCATCACCTCCGGCATGGAGGGAAACACCACTGCTGCCTTGAGCCGATCGCGGTGCGGAGCCACTGCTTCCACCACCTTCTGAGCCAGATCTTCAATGAAGATCAGCGAAGCGATAAACACATCCGCCGCGGCCACGTCAGCCTGAAAATCGGCGTAGTTCTGGGGGTCGCGCAATTCCTCGATCAGGTAGCCGCTCAGCTCGATCGCCAGGGGGCCGTTCTGGGCATTGAGCGAGTTGGCGGCCTGGGTAAGGGCGTTTTGGTACTGGGGTTCGAGCACCACATAAACGGCCTTCATCACGGCACGGCCGTTCACGTCGCCGGGCGTAACGCGGCGGTTGGTGGAGCGAACCTGCGTGAACATCAGCGCCAATAAGGGGTTATTGGGGAATCTACGGATGTATCCGCCTTGATGCGAGGTCTTGCCCCACATGCCGCGCATAGGCTCGCTGCCAGCGCTTCTAGACCGCCATGGCTCCTGCACCCGATCCGGCCTCTGGGGCACCCATCCCCGTGGTGGTGGCCGGTGCCCTGGGCCGCATGGGCGCCGAGGTGGTGCGGTCCGTGCTTACGGCCCCCGATTGCACCCTGGTGGCCGCCATCGACACCACTCCTGACAAGGAGGGTGCTGACCTGGGCTTGGAGCTCGGCCTAGGCGAATTGGAGCTGGCGATCACCAGCGACTTCGAGGGGGCCATGTGCCAAGCCAGCCAGGCAGCGCGACAGGGCGGCGCCGCCGTGCTGGTGGATTTCACCCACCCCTCGGTTGTCTACGAGCACACCCGCGCCGCGATCGCCTACGGCGTGCACCCAGTGATCGGCACCACTGGCCTCTCGCCCGGGCAGTTGGCTGATCTGGCCGGCTTCGCCGAGAAGGCGAGTGTTGGCGGTGCCGTGATCCCCAATTTTTCAGTTGGCATGGTGTTGCTGCAGCAAGCCGCCGCCGCCGCCGCCCGCTTCTACGACTACGCCGAGCTCACCGAACTGCACCACAACCGCAAGGCCGATGCCCCCAGCGGCACCTGCATCAAAACCGCCGAGCTGATCGAGGAGCTGGGTAAATCCTTTAACCCCCAGCAGGTGGAGGAGCACGAAACCCTGGCGGGCTGCCGCGGCGGCCAGCGCGATAGCGGCCTGCGCCTGCACTCGATCCGCTTGCCGGGGCTGGTGGCCCACCAAGAGGTGATGTTTGGTGCTCCCGGCGAGACGTACACCCTGCGCCACGACACGATCGAGCGCTCCGCCTACATGCCCGGCGTGCTGCTCACAGTGCGCAAGGTGCGCCAGCTGGCTGGCCTGGTGTATGGCCTGGAGCGGCTGATCTGATGCTGCTTCCCTTGCGCCCCGGCGAGCTGCTGCGCCTGATCCCAGCGGTCGCCACCGGCCCACAGTTCAACGCCTGCACCGGCAATCCCCGCAAGGTGCTGCAGCGGGTGCTGATCTCGGTGATCGGCGCGGTGATTGCCCTATTGATCAGCCAAACCCTGCTGTTCTCCAGCCAGTTCGGCCCGGTATTCCTGGTGGTGGGCTTTGTGTTTGCCCTTTACCTGCTCTGGGGACCGATCCTCGAGGCGGGCCAGAAAAATTCCACCCTGCGCCGCTATCCGGCTGCAGCCCTGTTTGAAGGCCAGATTGCCGATCTCTATACCCGCGAAATCGTGGAGGAGCGCCGCGAACAGGCCAACAACGACGGCCGCCTGGAGCTGGTGGAAAACCGCCGCACCTGGCTCACCCTCGAGCTTGAGGACGAGGAGGGCTATCTCGGCAAGGTGCGCTTCCCCTTTGAAAAAAAGCACCAGCAGATTCGTGCCGGCATGGTTGTGCGGGTTTTGGTGCTGAGCGAGCGCAAGGATTTTTCTCAGATAGGAGCGATCAGCGACGCCTGGCTGCCCCAGCTCAAGCTTTGGGTTGGCGAATACCCCTTCCTGCTGCGACCGGCCTTTGAGGAGCTCTGCCTGAAGCGGTTCCGCTGAATCCAGGCGCAGCATTTTCCCAAGCCGCAGTTACAAGCTGCAATATTGCGTTACACTTCTGGAAAGCACGCGTCAGGTTTCCATGACTCAGACCACTCCTTCGATCGAAGCTGCCACCATCCGCGGCGCCACCGTAACCACCGAAGACGGCGGCCGCCTCAATGCCTTCGCCACCGAGCCCCGCATGGAAGTTGTGTCAACCGAAAGCGGCTGGGGCTTCCACGAGCGCGCCGAGAAGCTCAATGGCCGTATGGCCATGCTCGGCTTCATCGCCCTGCTAGCCACTGAATTCGCCCTGGGTGGTGAGTCCTTCACCCGCGGCCTGCTTGGCATCGGCTGATCTGCCGGCTCTCGCAACAGCCTGAGCCTTTGCTACACCAATTGCCGCAGCTCCTTGCTGCGGCTTTTTTGTGCCCGATCCCCGGGCTGATCCGCCATCGCCATGGTCGAGTCCAAACCGGTTCTGAGGGCCCTGGTGAATGGGGCGGGCCCCACCGGTGCCCTGACGGCCCTTGCCCTGGCGGACGCTGGCTGGCAGGTGCAGATCAGCGATCCCCTGCCCGCCGCTGTGCTGCTCGAGCGCAGCCGCGCCTACGCCTTCACCCATTCCAGCCAGCGCCTGCTGGAGCAGCTGGGGCTGTGGTCGGCTGTGCAGGCGCTGCTGGTTCCCTTCCGCTCCCTGCAGCTACTTGATCTGGCCACCCAGCGCCAGGTGCCTTTCTGCTTAACGGATCTGGGCTCGCGGCGGGCGGCGGCACCGGCGGCGGCCGTGGGCTGGGTGGGACAGCACCGGCCGCTGATGACCCTGCTGCTGGAGCGCCTGAGCGCCCATCCCGCCATCACCCTGGAGTTGGGCACGCCGCCGCCGCACGCTGCAGCCAAGCAGCCGCAGCACGACCTGATCGTGGCGGCCGACGGGCCCCACTCCCCTAGCCGCGAGGCCCTCGGCATTGGCGTGTTGCAGTGGGCCTATCGCCAAAACTGCCTCACCACCCTGGTGCAACTCCGCGGCAGTGCCGACGACCAGGCCTGGGAGCTGCTACGGCCCGAGGGGCCCTTTGCGGTGCTACCCCTGGGCGATGGTCTGTTCCAGCTGGTTTGGAGTGCCCCAGCCCAGCGCTGCCGCCAGCTTGAAAGCCTCGGCGATTCAGCCTTCCTTGATGCCCTGGCCGGTGCCCTGCCAGACCAGCTTCAGCCCGATGCCCTGCTCGACGATCCGCGCGCCGTCCCGGTGGCCCTGCTGCTGGCCCGGCGCCTGCACCGCGGCCATACGGTGCTGGTGGGGGAGAGCGGTCACCGCTGCCATCCAGTGGGCGGCCAGGGTCTAAACCTCTGCTGGCGCGATGTGGCCACCCTGCATTGCCTGGCCCGGCGTGCAGCGGCCGGGCGGCTGGCCGTGCACCGCTTGCCGGCGGCCTATGCAAGGCGGCGTTGGCCGGATTTGCTGCTCACCCTGCTGGCTACCGATCTGCTGGTGCGGTTTTTCTCGAATCGCTCGCCCCTGCTGCTGCCCCTGCGCCACCTGGCCCTGCTGCTGCTGGCCAAGCTTGCTCCCCTGCGCCAGCTCAGCCTGTCCGCCATGACCGATGGCCCTTGCCAGCTGCTGCGCCGCTGATCAGCATGGGCTATCCGGGGCCGCATGCATGGTGATCAGCACCAGTTCCCAACCGCCGCCTTCGGCGGCGCTGCTGCGTCTGCTGCGCAATCAATTCGGCCTGAGCGAGAGCGCCCTGGCCCTGGGATTGCGCCAGGCCCAGCAGGAGCAAGCGCCCCTGCCGGTGGTGCTGTGGCGCTTCGGGCTGATCAGCCTGGAGCAGTTCGATGCCCTGCTGAGTTGGCAGGATCAGGAATAGATGATCAGCGACTCCACGGGCTGATCTTCAGGCAGCTTGCGGCGCCCTTCCAGGGCCGCCAGTTCGGCCACAAAGCCGAAGCCACACAGTTCACCACCAGCCGCAGCCACCAGCTCGGCGCAGGCCGCAGCGGTGCCGCCGGTGGCCAGCAGATCGTCGATGATCAGCACCTTGGAGCCATCGGCCAGGGCATCGCTGTGGATTTCCAGACGGTCGCTGCCGTATTCGAGGGCGTAGTCCACGCCCGTAACTGCCCCGGGCAGCTTGCCGGGCTTGCGCACTGGCACAAAACCCAATCGCACGGCGGTGGCAAGGGCTGTGCCCACGATGAAGCCCCGCGACTCAATGCCCACGATCAGGTCGGGCTGCAGCCGCTCGCACACTGCGCTCAGCTGACGGATCACTTCCTGCCAGCCGTCCGGGTCGCGCATCAGCGGCGTGAGGTCGCGAAACAGGATGCCGGGCTTGGGAAAATAAGGCACATCGCGCACAAATTCCCGCAGGTCTGGGGCCATGAACGTGACGGTTGGGTGCACTTGCTGGCATCATCGCAGCCATGCCCCTTGATTCATTCGCTCCTGAATCGGCCGCCCGGCTTCCCCGCCGCGGCCTCGAACGCCTCGACCTGCTCTTGCTCAGCGCCGAGGCCCTCGACCTCAACGGCGGTGAGGCAATGGTGTGGATGAGCGAGCAGATGGGCTTCACCACCCTCTTCCCAAACCGGGTGGAACTGTGGAAAAGCCGCTGCACCAACCCCCTGCGCCGCACCACTCGCCGCGAAGGTCTGGAGCCAGCTGAAACCGACGCCCTAATCCGCATTCTTTGCGCCTTGGCAGACCGCCTCTACCCCCTGCTGCGCGGTCTGCTCTCCAGCGCCGAGCCGCCTGAAGTGCTCAGCGAGCGTTGGAACCTATTCCGCAGCCGCCTGGCCGATCTGGTACGCCAGCGCATGAACCTCCGTCGTGGTGGCGTGCAACTGTTGCTCGATCCCGAGTCAGGTGCCCGCCAGTCGCGGCTGCTGATCCAGGCCCTGGCCCTGGGCTCCGGGGTTGGCGGTTTTGAGCGGCTGCGCGCCAGCCTGCTGGATGCCCAGCCATGATCCAGCCCCTGAGCCTGCAATGAAGCAAGTACTGCAGTTCGACCAACTCAGCTGCCGCCTCAAGGTGGAGGGTCTGCCGGATGTGTCGGTCGGACAGAGCGGCCAGAACCTCGGCATCATCACGGGCTGGAGCTTGGCCTGGGCCGGTCGCCCCGAGCTTGAGGGCCGCAAGGAGCACCTGCTATCCCTGATGAAGGTGGTGCTGCCCTACGCCCGCTACCTGATCAGTGGTGTGCCGCGTCGCTTTGGCGCCGAGCCCGAGCCGGTGGAGATAGGTCCGGGGCCAGAGGGCGGCCATGGCCTGCTGCTGCGCAGTAGCCAGCCGGACACGCCCCCATTACAGCTCAATCTCGATGATGCCGAGCTGGCCGATCTGGTGCGGGTGCTGGATCAATTGCGCCTCGATTCGCGGCTGCAGTTGCCCCTGGAGCTGCCTGAGACCATGCCTCTGAAGGGCCGCGAGCTGCTGGAGCGCCGCCCCCTTGCCCAGCGCCTTGCAGCGCCGCTGGCAGGGCTGCTGGCTGTGGTCGTGGCCTCTGGGCTAGGGCTGCTGATACCAGAACCCAAGCCCGGGATAGAGCCAACGCAGCGTCCAGCTGCCGCCCAAGCTAAATAGCAGCTATTGACGTAACCGGTTAGCTGGTCACACTTGGGTATCGCTGAGAGAGTTTGAATTGGGTCCATGGCGGCGCTGACCTGGTCGGAATTGCGGATTCGGGTGGCTCGACTTGGGGCCTCCCTCGATGTGGTCGTGCGCAGTGCTCCGGAGGTTTGCGGGCTCAGCGGCGACGACTTCCGCATCTCCCTGCATCACGGCGGCCAGGGGGATTGCACCG
>NZ_JAGQCR010000187.1:0-6430 GCF_024346295.1 Cyanobium sp. BA20m-14 | reverse complement strand
GCCAGCTTTTCCGTCAAGCGGGCCCGTGCTCAGTCCACACGCAGCGCTGCCACTGATGCCGTGTTGCAGCAGTGGTTGCAGCAGGTGTATGCGCCGATTGATCGGCTTCTGGCGCAAGTGATCAACCCATTTCCAGCCCAGCTCAAGGCCCTTTCCGCAGATCCCTACGACGACACCTTGATGGAGTCATTCTGTGCCTTTCTCGAGCAGGGCCAGGCCCGCATCGACAAGGTTGAGTTGATCTACCGCTCTCAGGTATGTCCACCAGGGGGACAAGCATTTGCCCTCGATCTTTATCACTGCCTCAGCTTGGTGAAAGACGCTCTCACTGAACTGGAGCGCTACACCATGGGCTACGTGGATTCATATCTGCACGACGGCAGGGAGCTTCTGAAGCAGGCTCGACTGCGCCGTCAGTCATTGCAGTCCCAGAGGCGGGAGCTAGCTGGTTGAGTGAATTTAACTTGGTGTGGTTTCAATTTGCGCGGTAATGACTGCCTCTGGAGAAAAGAGGGCCGCCAAAAAACCTCCTAGCACCATTATCAGGAGGCAGAAGTAAAACGCTGCAAATAAAACGGTGTGGGTTGTTAACGGGAAAAGCATTACTAGCAATGTTGCTGCATAGGGTGCTGCCATTCTTTGCCTTTCGTGGCATGCCAGCGCAAACCAGCGCCAGCCAAGTGCTATTGCTAGCAGGAGGCCGCCAAGGCCAATTAACCCTGTTTCAGCTGTTAGTTCTAGGTAAATGTTGTGGGCATGGGTGGGCTTGTCTCGATGGCCATGGGGAGTGAGCTGGGCGTATAGCGGGTAGGCAGGGCGGAATGCATTGATGCCAACCCCGGTAAGGGGGCGATCTTGAATCATTTTTAGCCCTGCGTCAACAAGAAAAGCTCTGTCGGAGGTGAAGCGGTTTAAAGAATTAAACAGTCGCTTGCTTGATTTGGCATCGCTTGGATTTTCGCGTAGCTCCTGAAGTGAGGCGACCATTTCGCTTCCGGAGGAGATCATCCAGCTCGATCGTTGTTGAAGGGTTGGTGCAAATGGATATACAGCAACTACGGTTGCCACCAATATTGCTAAGCCAATCAGGCGGGTGCGCCTACTCCAGAGATTCGATAGTGCGATCAGGCCTAAGACCAGTAGTAATAGATTATTGCGTTGGCCCGAGAGAGTCACCGTTATTACAATTCCACTTAGTAGGGCAATGGCCCAGCGATGGCGTTGTTTTAGAGGCTCCCACAGCACCAGTGGGGTCATTGCTGCCACGATTATGCCAAAAATGCCGTTGGTAGTGAACGGCCCATTAATCATCCCCTCCGCTTTTGGCGTGATCCTAAATACATCTGCGCCGGTGAGAGCTTGCAGTAGGCCATCGCCGATCCAAGCGGCAATCACTATCACTAGACCAGTCTGCAGCCAGCTGTGATCTTGCTGGCGGCGGAGCCCATAGAGCACGCTCAGGCCGGCCAGACCAACCAATACAACTGAGGCAATTTCACCCCAGCTTTTGCTAGGAGCTAGTGATGTGGGAATTGATAGCAACCCTGGAATCAGCAAACACAGCAGCAGCAAACCCAGCCGTTTGGCAGGTTCAGCAACCGCTCGCCATTCGCCGCGCCAGGTAAGGGCTAAGCCCAGCAGGGCTGACCCCACCAACGGCACCCGGTATTCCCCCGGGAAGGGCTGCCAGGCCACCATCAGGAGCGCAAACAACCGGCAAAGATTGGTCAGAGTCAACGCTCTACCAAGGTTGCCAAAGGTCACAAAGCTGGAAAGTCTGTTCAAGCAGGAAAGGCCTCCAACTGGTCTAGCCGTAGCCACACATCCGGCACCGGGCGTCGCCAGCGCAGCTGGGCATAGTCACCCTTGATGGCCAGGATTTCGCCAGGACCTTCTGCCAAGTAGCCCGGCAGTGCATCGCTCGCGCTGGCTTCCAGGCTGCCGAAGTAAGCAGCTTTGTCTACCCGCACCAGGCTGCCCTTTTTCAGGGGTGTCTGAGCTTGCGTCTGTACTTGCGGCTGGGCGGGAGGTGCTGGGGCGGCGTCAGCCATGTTTCATTTGTCTGTTGGCTCAGGTTAAGGCGCTTCGTGCAGTCCAGACCAGCTCGTCTTAGTTGCAACCGCCTAGCCTCCCTCAAGCTGTTAGGTCTGAAATGCGGCTGCTGCTGCTGGGTTGTTCGGGGTTTGTAGGTCGCGAGCTGGTGCCTTTTCTGCTCGAGCTAGGCCATGAGCTGACCCTCGTGAGCCGTCAGTCCCAGCCCTTTCCGGCTCTGGTTGGTAAGAGACTGGCCTGCATACGCCTAGATCCGGCCGATGCGGCCAGTTGGGCTGATAACGGCCTCGATAGGGCCCTCTCTGAGGCGGAGGGTGTCGTGAACCTCGCCGGTGAGCCGATCGCTGAACGTCGTTGGACAGAGGCTCACTGTCAGCTGTTGCTGCAAAGCCGCGTTCGCACAACTGAGCTGCTGGTGGCTGCCTTGGCGCGGCTGGAGCAGCCCCCCGCAGTGTTGGTTAATGGTTCAGCCGTGGGCTTCTACGGCTCCAGTACGCAGACGCGCTTCAGCGAGACCAGCCCAGCCGGGGGCGATTTTCTGGCCGAGATCTGCCAGCGCTGGGAAGCGGCCGCTGATCAGGTTCCAGCTGCTTGCCGGCTGGTGAAGCTGCGCATCGGCATCGTGCTGGGCCCCGATGGTGGTGCCCTCGGCAAGATGTTGCCCATCTTCCGTTTGGGTTTCGGTGGGCCGGTCGGTTCCGGACGCCAGTGGATGAGCTGGATTTATCGCCACGACCTCTGCCGCCTGATCGCCACGGCCCTTGAGGATGGCGCCTACAGCGGCGTCTACAACGCCGTTAGCCCGGAAGCCACCACCATGGGCCTGTTCGCCAGTGCCTTAGGCAAGGCCCTAGGCCGTCCCAGCCTGCTGCCCGTGCCGGGGCCGATCCTGCAGCTGCTGCTTGGCGACGGGGCCCAGGTGGTGCTGGAGGGCCAGCAGGTGCTGCCCGAGCGCTTGCTGGCCCAGGGATTCACCTTTCAGTATCCCCAGCTCAGCGCTGCCCTCGCCGCTGCCACCAACCCAGCACCCCGCTGAGCAGCGCCGCTCCCATCAACAAGCCAATTGCCGGGGTAAAAAGCGGTTCCCACAGCCGCTGAAACAACTCCAGGGGGGCTTCGATGTGTTGGCTGTGCAGGGTTACGGCCACCGCAAACCAAATTGCCCCGGCAATCACCACAAACACATCCACCACCAGCAGGGTGTCCATCGATCCCTTGAGTTGCTGCAGCAAGCTGGGGGGGGTAGGTGTGGTCATGGCAGCTCAGAGGCCTGATTAGGGCACAGCATTGCCATGATCGCCGCTGCCATCGCCTGGCTGCCGCCGGGCGCGCCAATTCGCTCCAGGCCAATGGCGGCCAGGGATTGACGTAGGGCTGGTCCTTGCTCGTGATCGCTTTGCTGCTCCAGCAGGCCTTGGGCTAGCAGGGCACTGGCCCTCAGGGATGCATCACTGCCGCTGCTGCCGGGGGCGCAGCGCACCCCTGGGCCAAGCAAGCGGCGCTGGGCTTCAGCAAAGCCCGCTGTGAATTGGGGGCCCTGTCCCACCAGCTGCAGCACTGGTTTGCCTAGCCCCACGGCCTGTTCGGCGGCGGTGCCAGCCATGCACAGCACCAGCTGGGAGGAGGCCAAGATCTCCCCAAACTGGCCCCAGCCAAGTTCAACTGCCAGGGGGCCGCGAACCAGCCGGTCGCTTGCCTCGAGCCGCCAGCCCAGGGGGCCGGCCAGCTTGGCAACGCGACTGCCGTCGAGCTCGGACACCAGGGCGGCGCGTAGCCGCAGGGGCTGGCTGCGCGCCCATTCCTCGGGCAGCAGGGCCAGGACCCGCAGCATCAGAGCGAAATTGCGCGCCGCTTCCGGCAGGCGGCTGCCTGGCACCAGCGCCAGAGGCTGCAACGCTGTTAGAGGCTGGAGTGATTCGCTTGTGGCGGCGCTCACCACGTCGAGGAAGGGATTGCCGAGGAATACCACGGCACGGTTCAGTTGCTGGCTGAGGTCGTTGGCGGTGAGGGAATCGCGGCTCCAGATGGCTTTGATGCTTGCTTGGTTCAGCAGCCAGCCGCAGGGCCAAGGCAGGCGCAGGCGGCCTTCGTAGTGGCTGGAGTAAGCAACTAGATAAACGGCGCTGGGCAGGCCCGAGAGCCAGCTTCCCAGTACCGCGAGCACATCGCCCACGGCCACCACCAGGCCGTAGTGGCGGCGGCGGCGGCGCAGGAGCAATAGCCGGCCGAGCACATGGCCCATCTGGCCTTCCAGCAGCTCGCTGAGCCGTCCGCGCAGGCTGGTGTAGCCGAGGCCGCCCGTGCTGCAGCTGCGGGTGCGGCCCAGCACCGGCACGCCCCGCTGGCGATAGGGGCTTCCGTGACCCACCAAGGGCAGAGCCTCAACCGGAATGCCCCGCTGCATCAGCTCGGCAGCTACGAGGGCACCACTGAGGTCTTCCCCGTGACCGTTGCTGAGTAGCAGAACCGGTTTCAACCCGCCAGCCAGGCCTTCAGCTTCTCCATGGCCTTCCAGCCTGGTTTGCGCACTAGGCCATCGGCGATCGACTTCTGCAGGTCGCCAGTCATCTCCGGCGCCATTGCCATTACCCGCTGCACAATTTCGATGTGTTCGCGCACCCCTTTGGCGCCCGTTTCCAGCATGGCCAGGCTCAGGTTGATGCGGGCCTGGGGGTCCTGGGGGTTAAGGCGCACGGCGGTTTTGGCGGAGCGCAGGGCGGCTTGGGGCTGCTCATCAAGCAGCTGCAGCCAAGCCAGGCAGGTCCATCCCGCCGACTGGTTGGGGGACTGCTCGGTGATAGCGATGAAGCTATCGATCAATTCAGCCGGTGCCACTCCCTCCTGGTAGCGCTGCATGGCCTGCTCGAACAGGGACGGTACGTCTGCTGAGGTCATAGGGAGGCGGCTTGCCTGGTCATCTGCTCAGATTGCCACCCGACGGGCATTACACCGCAAACGAGCTGCCGCAGCCGCAGGTCTGGCTGGCATTGGGGTTGGTGAAGTTGAAGCCGCCGCCGATCAGGGCACTGGAAAAATCCAGCTGCATTCCGTAGATGTAGAGCAGGCTCTTGGGATCGCACACCACCGCGAAACTAGGAGCATCGGCGGGTTCGTAGGTGTAGTGCTCGTCATCGCCCTGGATCGCTCTGGCATCGACGAAGTCCATCGTGTAGCTCATGCCGCTGCAGCCCCCGGAGCGCACGCCCACCCTCAACACCTTGGCATCGCCCTGCTGGTTCATCAGAGCCCCCAGCTGCTTCATGGCCGGTTCGGTGATCAGGATCCCCTTCCCGTCTTTGGCGGTGAAGGTGGGTTGGGCCTGGGCTGCAACAGCAGTGACAGTTTCGGTACTCATCAAGATCTACGCCAGTTGCAACCACTGTATGGAGGCTCCCCGTTCGCTGCCTGGCGGAGTGTCTCCATAGAGTCAGCACACTACTGAGGGTTGAAAGGGTGCAGGTCGCCATCGTGGGAGCGGGACTGGCCGGTTTATCTGCGGCAGTGGATCTGGTGGATGCCGGCCACCAGGTGGATCTCTACGAGGCCCGGCCGTTTCTGGGCGGCAAGGTGGGCAGCTGGGTGGATGTGGGCGGCAACCACATTGAGATGGGGCTGCATGTGTTCTTTTTCAACTACGCCAACCTCTTCGCTCTGATGCGCAAGGTGGGGGCGATCGACAACCTGCTGCCCAAGGACCACACCCACCTGTTTGTGAACACGGGCGGTGATTTGCGGGAGCTCGACTTTCGCTTCGCCCTTGGCGCGCCCTTCAACGGCTTGAAGGCCTTCTTCACCACTCCCCAGCTCGACTGGATCGACAAGCTGCGCAATGCCCTAGCCCTGGGCACCAGCCCGATCGTGCGCGGCTTGGTGGACTACGAGGGAGCCATGAAGACGATCCGAGCCCTGGATCGGATCAGCTTCCAGGAGTGGTTTGTGGGCCATGGCGGCAGTGAGCAGAGCATTAAGCGGATGTGGAATCCGATCGCCTATGCCCTGGGCTTCATTGATTGCGAGGCGATCTCGGCCCGCTGCATGCTCACGATCTTCATGATGTTTGCTTCCAAAACCGAGGCCTCCAAGCTCAACCTGCTCAAAGGGTCGCCCCACCGCTGGCTCACGGGCCCGATCCTCGACTACATCCAGCAGCGCGGCGGCCGGCTGCATCTGCGCCACCGGGTCACGGAGGTGAATTTCGAGGAGGGGGCAGCTGGCGTCGATGGCCAGCCCGCTACCCGGGTGAGCAGCCTCACTCTCGGCACACCTGAGGGCGATGTCTCTGTAGTTGCAGACACCTATCTGGCCGCCTGCGATGTGCCTGGTATTCAGCGAATGCTGCCCCAAGCCTGGCGCCGCTGGCCCCTATTCGACAACATTT
>NZ_JAGQCR010000186.1:0-6431 GCF_024346295.1 Cyanobium sp. BA20m-14 | reverse complement strand
ATCTTGGCCTGCTTTAGGATAGGAAAGGTAACAAATTGGCAGCGGGGCCGCCTGCAACCTTGTGTCTGGCTTTAGTATTGCAAAATCTAGTTGTTTGTCAATATAAACAACAGAAGCTGTCGTTTTTTGGTTGCTTGAGGTTGAAATCTGGAACTTGCCGACACCCGACCCTGTGACGACGTGTCTATTGGTCATTATGAGTCCGTCTGTTGAGACAATAAATCCACTTCCAAGAGATTTATCAGTTCTTATAGAGACTACCGATGGCGCAATTTTAGGGATCAGGTCTTCAGCAGGAAGACTAGACTTGCTGACCGTACTGATTTGAATAGAGACTTTTGGTTTCTGCCATGTTTTTTGTTCTGCCTGGAAAAGTCTTGCGATTGACTTCAATGTTTCTTTCCCAACCGGAAAAACTTTGGTATCCCCCCTACCCTTACTTAACTTGATTGACAGGGACTGATCCCCATTAGTACTGATAATATTACTTATAAAGGACTGAGGCAAAGAATATTCACCTGAGTCGCCATAAACAAGATAAGTTTCCCCTGCATAATATAGCTCAAGCACACCGCTGAATTCTCTAAAATCGGAGCCACTAGTACATACCCAAAGACCACAGCCTCCGTACATATATTGATAGCCTGTCACGGTGTCGCTACCCCAGCGAGTAATAAGCCCTTCCGTCACCCCATTGCTGACATTTGTTTTATAGTCGCGATCAAGTACAACGTAATAATAATCCCCTGAAGCCTTAGAGGTCACCTTGATAAGCTTGGACCATTCGTCAAACTTAACCTTTGGATTTTTCCAGTCAACATCTATTTCTTTTTCCACAACATTGCCATAGGTGATTGGCTTTATTCTTGCGGCATCTGGTATATTTGCATTTGCAATAGCGCCGTTGGCGCCAAGCAAGGAAATTGATACAAAAAGACCAGCCGCTAATTTTGATTTAAAGCTCATAATAATTAAATTCCACTTGCGAATCCTATCAACATTGCTCCTGCATGTGAACTACAACAACTAAATTCTTAATCCTAGACATTGGTGCCAATTATTAGCCGGTGTCGGGTTACGGACCTTGAGATCCACAATTAGCGGTACGACACCCTTGTGAGCCGACTGTTCGATGTGATCGTTGACTTGCCTAAGGGCATCACGGTGGTGCCGGTGTTTGCTGCTGATAAGGCCGAGGCCCTGGAAGCCGGCAAAGAGCTGTTCCCCGGCCATCGGGTCACGGTGGTGCTGAAGGAGGGCGAGCCTGGTACCTAGTGCCCGCAGAAGCAGGGCCGCCAGAGAAGGAATAGGGGCATAGCGGATATAGCCGCGTGTGGTTGTCCTCCTGGGAATACGCCACCGTTTCCGCGATCACGCCAGCCACAGCAACTCCCCATCGGGTTGCTGCTTCACCAGCAGGCAGCCAATTAGCTCGGGGGCACTGACCTCGGCGGGGCGGCTGAAAAAGGAGTGGAGGAAGTGCTGGGAGGCCGTGGTGGCTATGGGTGTGGCTGTGGGCAGAAGTTCTGACGACCGATGGAGAATGGGTGATAATGGGGGCACTCACACTTCACCACTCAGGCGATGTCAGAAGAGCAACTCAAGGCGTTTATAGAGCAACTCAAGGCGTTTATGGAAGCTGTCAAGGCAGATGCTGGTCTTCAGGAGAAACTCAATGCAGCAGCGGATGCTTATGCCGTTGTGGGGATTGCCATGGAGGCGGGCTTTGTAATTACGGCAGAGGAGCTGCAGCGAGCTCAGGTGGAAGTTATGGTAGATAGGCGATCTCAGAAGAGGAGTGGCACGGGGTGGCGGGCTGAATTGGGCAGGTGGGATTGGGAAGGCAGAGATCTCAGGAAAGGGTCTAGGGAAGAGGAGCTTGGTTCCTAAGCTGGGATTCTGTTGTTCTGGCACTTGATACGCACGAATGGGGCGCAAAAGAGGAGCTTGAGCGGGTGGCTGGTGGGATTGGGCAGGCTTCCTGCCGGTAGGTCTGCTTGTGGTTGACCCACCAGAAGGCCATGAACGGTGGCTGGGGTTTGACCTGTTGTAGCCCAGGCGAACAATCGCCGCCTCGACCACGGCCGCCGAGGGCGCGCTCAATGCTCTGATGGCCAGGGGGCAACCTGTCCATCCTCCAGCCAGACAAGGCCTCAGTACGCATGGACATCCTTTCCCACGGTCACAGCACCACCTCGACGGATGGGGAGACCCCCTCGGACGTGGCCCGGCTGCGGGCGGAGCTCAGCGAGTTTGAGCTGGGCCGGTACCTGCTCAACAACCTGGGCCTGAACGGTCAGTGGACCTCCTACGTGCTGCTGTACCCCG
Organism: Cyanobium sp. BA20m-14; assembly: GCF_024346295.1. Lineage (NCBI taxonomy): Bacteria > Bacillati > Cyanobacteriota > Cyanophyceae > Synechococcales > Prochlorococcaceae > Cyanobium > Cyanobium sp. BA20m-14. Next base: position 4,103 of record NZ_JAGQCR010000186.1, on the reverse strand, counting down.
AACGCGGCTCACAAACCCGGCTCAGCAGTGATGGATCGCCCCTGAGTGACCTGGAGACCTGGTTGCTGGAGCGCTGTCCGCTCCTGCTGGCGACGCAACAGCGCTTCTGTCTCATGCGTGGGCTGGCCCAGCCGTTGGTGCGATCCGGCATGCAACTCGCCTCCCTGCCATCGGGGCTGATGGACGACCTGCTCACACTGGACTACGCGGCATGCCATGACGTCAGCCTCACCGCCATTGATCTCGATGCCAAGGCGCTGGACGCTGCGCTGCGCAACCACAGCAAGCGCCACACCCCCGTGGCCATGGCGTGCGAAAAGCGGGATGCCTGGCAACTGGGCTGCCAGGGACGCTGGGATCTGATCACCAGCAACGGCCTGAATATCTACGTCGACGACGACCAGCTCTGCACAGCCTTTTAACGCTTTAGCGCCTGATGGAGCGGTACTTCCTTGTGTATCAAAACCTGGCGCATCCGCCGGCGTTGACGGTCGCTCGCAAGTGCGCAACAGGCTGAGCTCCTTGGCAAACGCCAGCCGTACGCGGAACCTCAGTAGGATGTAATATTATTAAACTTCCCGTTTCGAGGACTCGCTTGATTCAGCAGCAGGAGGATCCCCAACGAGATCGGCAGCCATCTGATCGGCCAGAAGCGGCTGGTAGTAATCCCATAGCCGTTCCCAGAATCAAGGAGTTGCAGCAGCGGGATCGCCCGTTTGTGCTCGCAGATTCGCTTGGGCAGATCGTGGCGATTAATTCTGCATTTGAACAGGCTTATGGCTGGCGCGATGAGCAGCTTCGCGGCAAGTCGCTCAGCGTGATTCTGCCGGCCGCCTTCAAGATGTCTCACCAGCTTGGCTTTTCCCGTTTCCAGGCGCTGGAGACTTCCACGATCCTGGCCCACCCCCTGCGCCTGAAAACGGTCTGCGTCGATGGCAGGGAGGTTGTCTCAGAACATTTCATCGTGGCGGAGAAGGTAGAAGGGGTTTGGGTGTTTGGTGCAACTCTCACGCCGCTGCCGGATCAAACGCCAACCGATGCCTGAATCGCCGTCGCTGCCGCCATCCCATCCTCCCGAAGGAGAGCTGGAGCTGGTTGCCGAGTTGAGGCGCACCTTGGGGCGCCTGGATTCAGCCCTCGGCCAGATCCGCGAGGCCCTGGTGCTGGTGGATGCCGCTGGCCAGGTGATCTGGTCGAATGCGGCCTTCGATGGCCTGGTGGGCAAGCGAAGGCTTGAGATTCTCGGTGCCAGTCTGCACCGCGTTCTTCCACTCAACCACGTGGGTGAGCCGATTCTCACGATCGAGCAGACCCGGGGGGCGAACCAGAACAGCGGCATGCTCAACGCCATCCTCAGTGAGCTGCCATTACAAGCTTTGGAGGTGGAGTGGCATCCGGTGCTCACGGAAGAGCCGAATCCGCTGATGTTCTCGTTCCGGGATGTGAGCAATCGGTTGGCCCTGGCCACCCAGGCGATGAAGTGCTCGGTTACAGGGCTACTGAATCGACGCGGCTTGCTTGAGCGGATCCAAACCTCGCTGCACCACCTGCGCCGCCAGCCTGGCCTGGTGACACTACTCTTCTGTGACCTCAACCATTTCAAGCAGATAAACGATCTCTATGGCCATCATGTAGGGGATCGCCTGCTGATCGAGATAGGCCAACGCCTGCGCGCAAACATTCGCCCTGAAGATGTGGTTGGCCGCATCGGAGGCGATGAATTTGTGGTGCTGGCTATTGATGTCGACAGCAGAGAGGAGGCTATCCAATGGGCCAACCGTCTTCATACGAAGATTACCGCACCGTGGCATGACGAAGGCAAGACGATCACACCACGCCTAAGTATTGGAATCGCACTGACAGCAGATCCGGAGATATCCGTTGATGAATTGCTATGCAACTCTGATCTGGCCATGTATTCAGCCAAGGCCTCGCCGACCGCTTCGGTGGCTTTGTTTGATCCGCAGCTGGATAAGCAGGTCAAACGCGAAAGCCTGATCAGGTCCCGCTTACAAACGGTGCTTGCAGCTGATCAGTTATGCGTTAATTATCAGCCAATCATCGATATGGTGAATGGATCCATGATCGGGTTTGAAGCTCTGGCACGCTTTCCCGCGGAGGAGGGAGTCAGTATTTTGCCGAGTGAGTTCATTCCTGTGGCTGAAAATGCGGGCCTGATTCATCGCATCTTCGACATAGTACTTAGCCACTGCCTGGAGGAGCTGAGCGGTCTTAGTAAAGGCCTTCAAGCCATGTCGATCTCAATCAATATGAGCCCGCTTCAGTTATCTCAGGAGGGCCTGGCAACAAAGATGATCCAAATAGCAGAAAAGCTGCAGGTGCCGCTCTCCTATCTTGTGCTCGAAGTAACCGAATCACCCCTGATCGACCGGCCGCAGAGTGCGATTCGTGAACTCGGCCACCTGCGCGATTGCGGCTGTCGTGTTTATCTGGACGATTTCGGGACCGGCTACTCCAGCATGTCCTGGTTGGCGCAGTTGCCGATTGATGGCATCAAGATCGATCGCAGTTTCGTAACGGGTCTACTGACCGATCCTCGCAGCTCTCTGCTGGTTGCCACGATGGTCCGATTGGCTCGGGATCTGGAGCTGGATGTGATCGCCGAGGGGGTGGAGGAGGAAGCCCAGGTCGATGCCCTGCTGGCAATGGGTTGCACCAAGGGCCAGGGCTACCTCTTCGGAGCGCCCGCCCCGTTCCCTGAGCGATTCTCGTTCAGCAACCCTCGATGCGCAGCTGTTCCTGCCAGCACCACCAGCAGTAGCGCTGGGAGTCCACCACCAGCTTGAGCTCGAGATTCCACCAAAGGTGATCACCGCTGAACAGCATCTGCCGCATAGAACGTTGCGGCGGCATTGGCGGAAAGTCGTTGATCCGGCTCGGTCATCGACGAGCCACCCCCACTGCGTATTCACGCTTAGGAGCGTCCTGAAAAACCCGCGCGCAACAAGGTAGCAAGCATTAAATCCTGAGATTCCCGTGATTTTGTTGCTTGATGCGCAGGTTATAAAGACATGCGAAGGTGGTATCTATTGTCTTTCGTGCTTCTGCATCCGGCGATCGGATGGTTTGTTTTTGGAAAACTCCTAATGGGACGAAGGTGGAGGTTTGGCTGCGGAGTTTGGATACTGCGCTGGGCCCGCATTAGGCCGATCTACATGCGCCGATCCCGGCTGAACTGCGGCTCGTTACTCTCTCCAACTCCCACTGGGTCCCTGCTGCCAATCACCCCCTTTCCATCAGCCGGCTTGACGGGACAAGGTGACCACCGCCTGGGAAGGGCAGAAGGCTTGAACACCTACCACCAGTCCATGCGCATGCTGGTCTGAATTGCAGCGGTTCTAAGTCCGTCCGTGAGGCGAAATCTTGATCAGACTGTGTTTCTCGCCCCGGAAACGATGGCGTCGCTGGCCGCTACAGCCCTGGTTCGTGATCTCTGCGCTGAGGTGAGGGGCCTCGGAGCTGCGCTCACTACCAGCGAGAGAGCCAGGGCCACCCTCCGCCTGTCGACGCTGAGTGCCTTGCTGCTTGGCGGCGCCTGGCTGTACTGGCGTCTGCCCCTGGGGGGGGGGGCCGCGATCAGGGCCGTCCTCATCGCCGGTGTGGCCTATGGCCTGCTGCTGATCGCAACCCACGAGATGGTGCATGGCACCCTGCTGGGCTTCCGGACTCTGGAGCAATGGCTGGCTTGTTTGCTCAGCTGGCCGATGGCCTGGCTCTATCTCACCTATGCACGCCTGCATCATCTCCACCACTGTTGGAATCGCATTCACGGATGCCGTTGCCGCCTCATCAGCAGGCATGGGACTGTGCCCCTGGGGCCACCTAGACGCGAGGCCTGTCAACTGGCAAACCACGACCCGTCTAGCTGGCCATTTGGTTCCACGGACGAGCAGCTGGTGATCGATCGTTGCGCTGCCTCATCGCAGGCGCCACCTAGGTAGGGCACCGAGGCAACTTGCAGCCGGACCCGAGGCAGCAATCAGTCCAGCATCCGGATCCAGACCCACCACAGCAGAGCCACCGGCACCATCGCCAGAGCCAGCACAGCTAGGCCCTGAAGCTGTTCTGAGTTCATTGGCCCC
>NZ_JAGQCR010000185.1:0-6510 GCF_024346295.1 Cyanobium sp. BA20m-14 | reverse complement strand
TGCCGGTGCAGCTGGCCTTGCCGGTGTTGCAGCAACCAGCCGGCGGCACCGGCCGGATGGCGCAACACCTGCCGCAGCCGTTCAGCATCAAGAAGGCCAGGGGAGCCAATAGCAGCACCGGCTATGGCTGTGGCTGCGTCTGTGGCTGTGGTGGAGGTGTGATTGAGCAGCTCCAGCGAGCCAGGGAGAGAGGTGGAAGCCATGGGGGGAAAGCAGCAGTGCAGAGCGGCGCGGATCAGACAGCTACGGCGGCGAGCTGGGCCACTTGCTGGCGAATGAAGACGGCGTGGTCCCAGGTGCGGATGTAGTCGGAGACCAGGGCAGTAACCGGCAGCTGGAACTGGTCCCGGAAGGCCGTCACCAGCTGTGGAATGGTCTCGGTGGGTAGGGAGCGGATCTGGGCGATCAACTGCTGCACCTCAGCTGCGGTGAGCGGATTGGCGCCGTCCTGGTGTTCACCCTGCGCCTGTTCAGTGGCAGCGGTCTGCGCCGTGGCCACCTGCTCAGGGGTATCAGCTGGGTTTGCGGAGGCAGGGAGGACCGCGTCTGATGCCGGGGCCAGCAGAGCAGACCCGCCTTGAGCATCTGCCTTCGGGGCTACCGCCGCAGCCACCGCTGGCGCCGGGGTGGGCGCCGGTCTGGGCGTATGGCTGGCAGCCGCGCCCTGGTCCTGCCCATGGGCAGGCATCGCAGCTTGAGTGCTGCGGCCGCGGGTCGTGCGGCTGCGGCTTGTGGTGCGCGGTGCGGTGCTGGCAGCTGTCGCAGCGTTCGGTCCGCTACCCGCAGCTGACTGCTGCATGGTCGGCATGGACGATTGCTGCAGGGGCTGCGAACCAAGCTCGTGGCGCCCCTCGCCACCGTCGTTGTCCTCCGCAGCCAGACAAAGCAGCGCCAAAATCTGATAACGGCGCAGGTAAGTGATCGTGCCGCCTAAGGCGTGCAGTGGATTGGTGGTGGTGCCCAGCTGGCCCAGCAGCGTGTAGAGCCCCCTGAGCTGGTCGTCGAGGCGTAGGCCGGGCTCGCGCGGCGCTGGCGACAGCTCTGCTTGTGCTTCTGGATTGCGGGGCGGCAGCACCGGTGGCAAGGCACCGATCGCCGCCAGCGGTAGATCCAACGGGAAGTGCTGCAGCACCTGACTGCGCAACGCATGCACCCACTCCAGCAGCCCCTCCAGGGTGGGTATCGGGCAGCTGGAGCTGATCCGCTCACCGCTGGGGGCGTGGCTCAGGGTGGTGTGGAGCAGGCAGGAGCCCTCGGCTCCCGGCTCCAGCGTCTGGGTCAGCACCAAGCCCTGATCCAGCAGGGAGGGGGTGATGGTCTCCAGCACGGTGCGCAGATCCGCGAAGGCGCCGTACTTGGCCTCCGACTGCTTGCGGATCGGGCCGACATGGCGGTGAAAGGCCAGCAGCGCTAGGGGCAGGCTGGCTGGATAGTCAGGCTGCGACTCGCGTACAGCAGTCCCAGGAGAAGACAACGGTGCGGATCGCAGCTCAACAGACTTTAGCCCTAGGGCTCGCTATTGAGATTATTTGATGGTGGCTTTCCAATAGTCCAGCAGGCTCAAGGGGCGCAGGCCGCCGTCCAGGTCCCGCAGTTGGTGCATTTGCTCCGGCGTCCAGGTGTGCCAGCCGCTCAGCACCATCCGCAGCGTCTCCAGTTCGTCGTTGCTCAGGTGTGGCATCACCGTCGCAGACGCCTTGGCTGCCACCGCTGCCAGCGATTCCCAGGCTTCCGGTAGCGGCAGGTTCAGCGCTTGCGCCGTCCCCCGGAAGCGCTCGACCGCTTCTGCGCTTGCCTCAACCGCCTGCTGGAGGGTGGGTAGGGGTTGCTCCTTGGCCCAGGCCGGCGGCTCTAGCTCGCCGATGAAGTGGGAGAAGAAATCGGTAGCGGTCCACAGCCGCCCATCGTCGTGCTCAATCGCTCGCTGACGGGCGATGCGGGGCAGCAGCGGGTCGTCCTCAGCTAGGCCGTAGTTCCTGCTGGCCAGCCGGTCGTTCATCATCCCGAACTGAATGAAGGTAACCGGATAGGGCTGGGCGATCTTGCCCCGCTGCATGCGATTAAAGGTCGAGTCAGCGACTGTTGGAAACTGGGCGGCCTTGCCCCAGCGCAGGGGGGTGTCATGGCTCCAGCCCGCCCGCTCCAGCCAGCTGGTGAGAGTTTTGCCAAAGCAATCGCGGCAGGACTGGGAGGGGTAGCTGGCGTTTTCGGGACTGCTCACTGATCGCGCGGGGTAGGGGATCGCTGTTGTGCTGGAGGGGAGATGGGGTCTCAGGTCGCCGCGTGATCCGGTGGCCGGGGGGGCAGTGGGGGCAAAGGCACAGAGCCAGCGGCAAGGTCACCTGCGCGCAGCTCCAGCACCAGCCGCGCCCACTGCTCCGGGGTCAGCACCACCCGCCAGAGACCACCGCGGAAGCGCACCAGCGTGGCGGAGTGGGGGGCGGCGGCATGGTGGCGTTGCCGTTCGGCGGCAGCGGGTTTCTCCCGGGCGGCGCGGGCCACATCTTTCCAATCAGCCACCTGCAGGGCAAAGCCGCTGAGGCCATCAAGATCGCCCTGGTCATCGAGGCGGCCGGCGCCGAGCTTGCGGCGGATCGGCAGCCCAAGTAGCAGGGAGAGCAGCTCAGCAGCCTCCCGTTCGGCGCGATCGCCGCGACCCTTCTGGGCGTTGGCCATGGCAGCGGCTCAGCACATCAGCGCAGCCTAGCTGGCGCTAGTGGATACACCAGCGCACTAGCACCTAAGACACGCTGAGCTCCTGACGCTGCTGTTCGGTATCGGGATGTAGCAGTGTTAATCAGCAGCCGAGTCGCCTTTAGGCCGCCGGTACCGGTGTGCTGCTTAGGCGGCAGCGGACAAGCTTGGTTCTGGAGTCATCTGGGCAGCTCCCTGGGACTGGGGCAAAGGACTGAAAGGCCCCGGCTGTCCAGGATCAGCACTTGCCAGGGTGGAGGCCAGCACGCCGCCGAGGGGCTGGAGCCGCCGCTGATCCTGGCTGTCTGCACCAGGTCTTGGATCCAGCTCGGAAAGGATCGGGGCATGGCGGGCCAGCTGCCGAGCTACGGCGTGGCGCACCTCGGCGATGAACCAGGGCATGGCGCCTGGATCACCTGCAGCCCGGGCCATGCGGGCATCGCGCATCAACCGCTCGGTCTCCTGCCACGACAGCAGCCGCCGGCTGTGAATTTGGGCCACCTGCTCGGGGCTCAGCTCGGCGGTGAGGCGCTGAGGTACCGGTCCGTCGGCACCGCGAAAGCCGTGGCCACTGGGTCGATAGGCGGCGGGGCAATGGCAGATCAACGGCAGGTCCTGACCAGCGAGCGGCCTGCCGTCGCGGTTGCGGTCGTAGTCCGGCAGCAGGCAGTTGACCAGGCCGTCGCCGTTGGTCACCACACCGGAGTCGTAGCAGGCCAGGCAGTCGCAGCTGGGGCGGCGGAAGGTGAGATCGCGGTCGAGGGTGTCGCGCTTGTAGCCCACGGGGCGGCTGAACATCCGGCGACTGTCGTTCGCTAGCCACAGCATAAGCATGACTAGCGAACAGAGACAAGACCGGAGGGGTTTCGCTCGTTCTGCGGGGTTTTGCTCCGCTCCTGCTTACGGGGCGCGGTACACCTGGTAGGCGGGGTGTTTGGCCAGAGCCAGCTCCTCGCGGTGCTGGGCCAGCCAGGCCTCGCTGTTCAGCAGCGCCCAACCGGCCTGGGTGGCCTGACGCAGCAGCTGGCTAACCCCTTGGCGGCCAGTGCGGAGCAGCACCAGCTCAAGCTCTTCCAGCATCGCCGAGAAGGCCGCCCGGCTGCGGCTGCCTGGCTTGCTCAGCCAGTAAGCCTCGATCCGCTCGGCCAGGGGCTGCAGCTGAGGCGGCAGCTCGCTGATCCTCACGGGCAGCCGCGTAGCTCGTGGTTTGGCACTGCCCGGCGGCTGGGGCGTCAGCGCATCGAGTGGCTCAAGGGATGGAGCAAGAGGTGAGTTGGGTAGCTGGGCTGACCTGGGGTCGCCCTGGTTGAGGGGTGCAGCGGCCTGGCTGTCGGCGGCGGGGGCGGCCGCGTCAGAGAGACAACAACGAAGTAGGGATCTGGAAGAAGAACTGGGATCTGGTTGGGGGGGTGTTGTTAATGGGTTCTTGTTCGTCAGGTTCTGGTGGCCTGGGTGTGGGTGCCCTGCTGGCCTGGGTGGGGGATCTGTCGTGGCCTGGGTGGTGGTGCTCTGCTGGCCTGGGTAGGGGGTGCTGTCTTGGCCTGGGTAGGGAACCTCGCTTGATACGGCTGGGTGGGATGCGCTACTCGCGGTGAGCAGGCCCTGCTCGCCTTGTCGCTCGCTTGCCGCTACCCGGTTGCCAGCCGTTAGCCGAGGCGTACTGAGCGCCCAGTAGCGGTTGCTGTGTCCTGGGCGCAGTTCTCGCTTGATCCAGCCCCGCTCCAGCAACTCAGCAATCGCCCGTTTGACCGTGCGCTCACTCAAGCCAGCCTCACGCGCCAGGGTGCCAAGCGCTGCAAAGCAGCCCCGTGCACTGCCGTTGCCGTGGGCATGGATCAGGGCGTAGGCGATCAGCCGGCGCTGGCCGCCTGGCTGGGGCAGCTCCCTCAGCAGGGCTGCAGGCAGCGCCACAAAGCCGTGGCTGCTGCCACGGGCAATCGCCTCCGGCATCAGGCCGCCCCGCTGGCTGGCGGATGCTGCCGCTGACGGCGCTGATCGAGCAGTCGCTGCACCTCCTGCTGTTCCTGCTCGATCAGCTGGTCGATCAGCTCCCGCATAAAGCGTGAGGCGCTGCGGCCGGCATGGGCCTTAATCCAAGCCACCTGCTCTGGGCGCAGCAAGAAGCCGATGTGCATGGTGGCCTCCGGAGCTAGCGGTGGCGGCAGGTCGATCTCCATGGCTTCCTGTCGACAGACTTGCGAACGCTAAGCTCTGGTTTCGGTGACTAGCGATCGTGTTGGTCAGTTCCCAGCATGCACCGCCTGCTGTTGGCAGCTCCGGCTGGCTCGAGCCTTTGTCGATCAGTCGTGACGACAGCACCTGGACGTACCGGCTGCTGGACCAGTCCCACTGGTTTCCGGTCTCGATCACAGGTGTGATCACCCGGGTGTGTAAGCCAGCAGAAGCCCTGGCCTGGATAGAAGCCAGCCGGGATGTCTGGGAGCCACGCGGCAATACCGCCCACGCTGCCTTGCAGCACCATGCCGTGCACACCTGGCAGGCACCGCCTGCGCTGTGGCCTTCAGGTCTCGATGCAGCGCAGCCAGCTGATCCCTGGGGGCCGGTCTACGGGGCCTATGGCGACTGGATTGCACCGCTGCTGGCCGAGCCCCTTTGGCAGCACGTGCAAGTTGTGGCAGCCGAGTTGATGCTCTACGACCTGGAGCGCAATGTGGCCGGCACCCTGGATCTGCTGCTGCGCTTCCCCGACGGCAGCTATGGGATCGCCGACCTCAAGACCCTCTCGGCGCGTGGCCGCAGGTATGACACCAGGGCCCAGCTGGGGGCAGGGATCGTCATGGCTGAGCAGCACTACGAGCTGGAGATCAGCAGGGGGCTGACCATCTGGGCCTCCCCGGGCCGCTGCCAGATCCAGACCCATACGGCCAGCGCATGCCGGCAGAGCTGGGAGCGGGTGTTTGAGGTCTACCTGCGGGACTCGCGACCGTTTTGAACCTTGCACTAGGGCTCACTAACTACTAGGGTTATGCCCTTAGCGCACGGACACCCGCTTTTGACCGCTCCCCGGCTGCCCGCCTTTTCCCGTACCCGTTCAGCTCGCCCTCTCCATGTCGTCTCCGCTTGCCGCCGGCCCCGTCACGCCGCTCTCCAGCATCAGCTCGCTCTCCTGTTCTCAGGCGCCACTGGAGTTGTGCTCGGCATCGCCATCGCCGCTGTCTTTTTCGCTGTCGCAAGAGGCCGCTGATGCGCTGCTGATCGCGGTCGACGCCAAAGCGGCACTGGAGGCCGCCAAGGAGCACCTGGCCCAGGCCACCGCCGTTCTCGATCAGCTGGTGGAGGCCGGGCTCTTGATTGAGCGCAACCTGCCGGTGGTCTCCGGTTACACGGTCTACCGGCAGGAGGGCCGAGCTTCTTGGAGCTACCCCGACTCGATCAAGCAGCTAGAAGCCCAACTCAAGAAGCGCAAGCAGCTGGCCGAGCAACTGGGTGACGCCACCCAGAAACGGGGCCAGCCCTTCTGGACGATTAAGGAATCGGAGAAGGTCTTCTGATGGCTGAGCCTGCCACAGAAGCGCGCATCAGCGCTCTCGCTGATCAGTTGCTTCTGTCCCTAGTGCGCTCCCACATCCAGCAGCTGCCCACCTCAGCTTTGGAAGCGATCCTCAATCTCACCGCCCAGACCAGCTCCATCCGAGTGGTGGAGCTGGTCGTTCAGGAATACAGCCAGCGCTATCCCCGTCTGCTCCGATGACCAGCACCCCCTGGCTCACCGCCCCCCAGGCCTCTACTGCCTTAGCGGTGTCGATCTCCACCCTCTACCGCTGGCGCAGCCAGGGCCTGCTGGTCGCTGGTAAG
>NZ_JAGQCR010000184.1:0-6654 GCF_024346295.1 Cyanobium sp. BA20m-14 | reverse complement strand
ACAATACTCATTTCTCCTTTTAAGACGTTTATCAGTTGGGGCAATTCATCTATACTCCAGCGCCTGATAAATCTTCCGATTGGAGTGACCCTCGGATCATCTTTAGTTGCCTGCCGCAGGCCTTGGGTGTTTCCCGATTCCATTACCCTCATGCTCCTAAATTTAAGTAATCTAAATCTTTTACCATTCATTCCATATCTTTCCTGGGCGAAAAATACATGTCCAGGGCTTGTAATTCTAATTGCAATAGCTGTACTTAAGAACAGCGGGCTCAGCGCAATCAAGCCAATTACCGAAACTCCCAGGTCAATTGCCCTTTTCAGATTTGTATTAAAGCGTGACTGTTCTCCACCCCATAGATTAAGGCAATGTGTTTCGCCAAATTGTTCGACCTCAAAGCGCATGCCTTTGTGCGCCCAGTGGGGAGCATAAATAACTGGTAGACAAGTATCACCAAAAAAATCCAGAAGTTCGTCCATATTGACGCTGCTGCTCGGGAGGTGGCTGAAAACAATGCTGTCAACCTCGTTATCAGAAAGCCAACGCCTCATTTCTACCAAGCCGCCAGAGCACGCGGGCAGTTCTGGAGGCTGACAATCGGGCCTAGGCGGATTTGGGCTGAACCATTTACTCACTTTCAGGCCTAGCCAGGGAGCATTTATAAGGCGATTGCTAAACTTCTTGGCAGCTTCGCTCTCTCCCCAATAAAGAATCGTGCGGCTGTTTCCCCCTCGCATCCTATGCATTCGAAGAAGTTTGCGTAGGCCTACATGGGAAAGCTGAAGTAATATTAAAGTTAGGGTAGCCCAAAATACAATGCTGACTCGGCCAATATATTCTGAGGATTTGGTAGCAAAAGTCAATACTAGTATTGACATGAGTACTATTATCCAGCGATTTGTCACCCTCGTAGAAAGATCTTTTAGGCTGCCTTGACGGAAGCTGCCGTACATGCCACTGCTTGGTAGCAGCAATGCCGTTAGCAGTAATACCCATAGCCAGCTGGGTAAAAGCAGTGGTGAAGGCTCAGGTATGTATTGACCCACAAGTAACTGGAACAGCCCCGCTGCCACTAGGGGATCGCCTAGCCTTTGGACACGGGCGAGATCTCCACCGCTCTGCCGGAGAATGCCATTAAACGCAGTTGACTGCATCTTTCTATTCTTGACCTTGTCATTATGCCAAATAACCCCAGGTCAGGGAACCCTGTCCAAACTGTCGTTGCCATCCCTGGGCTTACCAAGTTTGCCTACCAGGCACTCCAGCAGGGTAAGAGCTTGCTGGGTTTGGCCCATAAGGAGGCCAGTACCAAGCTTATGGAGCTGGTTTCCCCCTCGGGCCTACCACCCACTTTGCCCACACCTCCTGAGCTGCTGGCTGAACTAGGCCGCTCGATGGATGCACTGATCGCTCTTGACTGGCAGCACGCCGAGGCTGGTATCTACCCCACAGGGCTGCTTTTTGACGCACCCTGGCTTGACTGGGCTAGCCGCTACCCCTTGGTGTGGCTGGATATGCCGGCCATTTGGAGTCGCCGCAGCCAGCGTAAGGTTCGGGATCTGCCCTCGGAAGTCAACCCGGCTGCTTACCCGGATTATTACCTCCAAAACTTCCACCACCAGACCGATGGTTACCTTAGCGAACACTCGGCAAACCTCTACGACCTGCAGGTGGAGATTCTCTTCAATGGGACCGCCGATCCGATGCGCCGGCGTCTACTGGAACCTCTGCTGCGCGGACTGTGTTACTTCAGCAGTCGCCCTGCCTGCCAAGTAAGGGTCCTTGATTTGGCGACTGGCACTGGACGTACCCTGCGTCAAATTCGTGCTGCCTTGCCACAGGCCCAGCTGGTTGGGCTCGATCTATCAACCTCCTACCTACGCCAGGCCAACCAATGGCTCAGTCAGCTTGCTGGTGAATTGCCCCAGCTTGTTCAAGGAAATGCTGAGACCACGCCCTTTGGTCCAGCGACCTTTCAGGCGATCACGTGCGTGTTTTTGTTCCATGAACTACCTGGCGAGGCAAGGCAGAAGGTGCTTGCTGAGGCCTTCAGGTTGCTGGAGCCGGGCGGCATTTTTATGCTTGCAGATTCGGTGCAGTTGGCTGACTCTCCGCAATTCAGCACCGTGATGGAGAATTTCCGGCGGGTTTTCCACGAGCCCTACTACCGCCATTACATCACAGATGACATCGAGGCCAAGTTGAAACAGGCCGGTTTCAGCCCCATCTCTGCGGAATCCCACTTCATGACCAGGGTGTGGGCTGCCCGAAAACCGGTCTAATTCTTCAGCCACCAGGCCAACAGCAGGCCCGCCGTACCCCAGCGCAGCCCACGCCAAAACATCACGTCGCTCCGACTTGGCGGAACCAGCTGGGGCGGCAGGGGATCAAGTAACCGTCGGGTCAGGGCCTGGCGCTGCCTTTGGCGGCGCTGCACCACCCCCGAGCCCCGGGCCGAAAGGACCCCTTGAACGAGGAGGCCCTCGAGCAAGTGCAGCAGTCGAATTGGTTGGGCCCGTCTAGCAAAAATTTCCCGTCCAGCGAAACCGTGGCCTCTGGTTGGCATCAGCAAACCCAGCCATTGCGAACTGGCATCAGGATGGACCAAACCTCGTCCAAAGGTCTAGTGAAACGTCCAGTGACAACACCAGTAACAAGTTCAGATCCCAGTTCATCCCTCAAGCCCAGCTTCCGCTGGCCCGAGGGCGCCCATGGGCAGGCCGTGGCTCTCCAGCGTCAGCTTGCCCTGGGAGATCGCGACTGGCATGCCCTCAAGGGCCAGCGTTCCAGGCGTGCCGCGGAGCAGCTGGCGGCGGCCCTGGTGCTGCTGCTAGGCGGCGACGAGCCCGCTGCCAACCAGCCCGGCCCGGCCCGGCTGGCGGCCATTGACCTGGTGGAAAACGGACTCGGTTGGCTCAAGGGCGAGTTGGTCGATCCTGGCTGCCCCAGCCACCGGCCGGTGTCAGCAATTCGGCCCGCTGCCGACTGACGGCCAGTTGCAGCCGGTTGCCCCGGCTGCTCCAGCGCACGTCGTCGAAGCAGTGGTGGATCAGGTAGAGGCCCCTGCCGCTTGCAGCTTCGGGCTGGGGTGGCAATGAGGCGATTCGCGCGGCTGGCTCCACCCCCGGCCCCTGATCCTGAACCTGCCAGACCAGCCAGCGGGGGGTTTCAATCCGACGAACTCGTAGATATTTGGCCGGATCACAGCCATTGCCGTGGCGCACCGCATTCACCAGGGCCTCATGCAAGCCGAGCTGCACCTGGCTCTGCATCTGGCGGCAGCACACCGGCTCAATCAGCACCTTCAACAGCGGTGCCAGCTGCAGGGTGGAAGGCAGGATGAAATCCGACCAGCGCAGGGCCATCGGGCGGGAATCCGCGGGTGCCGATTTGAACCTAGGCCGTTGCCGGCCCCCCAGACTCAGCCACCTATACGCCGTTGCACGGCTGGGTGACTCAGCAGTGCATCCATCAGGCGCACGCCGCGCAGCTGGTTGACCAAGGGCATGTGGCCTTCAGGGGCGCTAATCGTCCACTGGAAGGATCCTGGGTAGCGGGTCCACTGGCGACCCTGCTTCCAGGCCAGCTTGGGCCAGAGTTGGTCCCAGCGACCATTGTAGCCGGCCAGCAGCCTCGCCTGTACCGATAAGCCAAAGCGGCCTCGGGAGAAACACACCCAGAGCCGATCTAGGCTCTCGAGGTCGAGCTCTGGCATGGTCACCACCTCGCTGTAATACACGTAGCCCCTCCGCTCGGCTGCGGGGCCCGCCAGCTGGCGCAAAAGGGCACTGGTGAGCCGGTCGGCCTGTTCAAACTGCTGCAACATCAGGGCCCGCTGTAGCGGCTCAAACGACAGGGCGCTGGCGCTGGCACTGGCCAGCCAGCCAGCGTCATAGCGGGCGAGAAAGGCCTCGCTTAGACCATCCTCCTCCGCCAGCAACAGCTGGATTAGGAAGCCGGCCGCCCAGTCATCACTGCGGGGATCGAGCCGCTCAAGATGGTTTGCAATCAGCGGGCGCAGTGCCTGGCTACTGGCTTCCAAGGTGCCAACCATGGCGCGTCGTTGCCGCGCATTGGCAGCCTGAAAGCGCTCGAGCAGGGCCTCAGGTGTGGCTGCAGCGGTGACCGGGGCTCCGGAAAGCATGGATGGAGGTTGAGCCTGATGCGGTGCCACGTGGGCCCACTATGTCAGCAGAGATTCCGCTCAGCCATGCCAGGCGGCCCCCCATCGCTGACCGTGGATGCCTTCCTGGCGGCCGGCGGTCCGCTGGTGGACGTTCGCAGCCCAGGCGAATTTGACCAGGGCCATATTCCCGAGGCCATCAACCTGCCCCTGTTTAGCGATGGGCAGCGGGCCCAGGTGGGCATCTGCTACAAGCAGCAGGGCAGACAGGCGGCCGTGATGCTGGGGCTGGCCCTGGTGGGCCCCAGGCTCCAGGAGCTGGCCCAGGGGCTCAGCGCCCTTGCCCAGCCGGGCCAAACCATTCGCCTGCATTGCTGGCGTGGGGGTATGCGCTCGAGCAGCATGGGCTGGCTGGCCAGCAGCCTTGAGCTGCCCGTATTGCTCCTCGATGGTGGCTACAAGGCATTCCGGCGCTGGGTGCTTGCCTGTTTTGAAAGCCCCTTGCCGCTGCTGCTGCTGGCTGGGCGCACTGGCACGGGCAAGACAGACCTGCTCCAGGCCCTCTCCGTGCGGGGCCAGGCGGTGGTGGACCTAGAGGGCCTGGCTAACCACCGCGGCAGCAGTTTTGGCGGCCTGGGCATGGCCCCCCAGCCCAGCAGTGAACACTACGAAAATCTATTAGCCGCAAACCTGCTGGCTCTGCAGGGGCGGTCCCCCATCTGGCTCGAGGCTGAGAGCGCCCAGGTGGGGCGTTGCCGCATTCCCGCCGCACTCTGGCGGCAAATGGGGGAGGCGCCCGCAATTGAGATCCAGCGGTCCCAGCAGGAACGGGTAGGTCAGCTGGTGGCTACCTACGGCCCCCATGGCCAGGAGGCCCTCAGGGCAGCCACCGCCCGCATATCCCGCCGCCTGGGCCCCCAGCGCAGCGCGGCAGCCCTCGCTGCGATTGAGGCCAGCGACTGGGCCGGAGCCTGCGGTCAGATACTCGATTATTACGATCGCTGTTACGACCACGAGCTCTCCCTGCGCCAGCGACCCCTGCTGACCAGCTTCGATCTGAGTGGCCTAGACCCCGCGGCCGCTGCGGAGCTTCTGATCAGCAATTCAAACTGGCAGCCGTCGTCCGCCATGAAGGGATAGAGGCCTAGCTCCTAAGATTGGTGTTTGTTCCCGCTTGCCATGGGCGCTGTCATTCAATTCTTTCGGGGCGTAGCAGAGCGTGCTGTGCCGGATATCCGTCTGACCCGCTCACGTGACGGCCGCACCGGCCAAGCCCTGTTTGTATTCGAAGAGCCCGATGCCCTTGCCCCGGAAAGCATGGGTGACATCACCGGCATGTTTTTGGTGGATGAGGAGGGCGAACTGGTGACGCGGGAGGTCAAGGCCCGCTTCGTTAACGGCAAGGCCACGGCCCTGGAATGCACCTTCACCTGGAAGAACACCGAAGACTTCGAGCGCTTCATGCGCTTTGCCCAGCGCTACGCCGAGGGCCACGATCTTGGCTTTTCAGGCAACCAGGGCGAGGAGGAGGCGGAGCCTCAGGGTCAGGAGCGGGGTCAGCAGGAAGAGCTCTGAGCCATGAAATTCGGCCAATGGCTAGGGCTAGTGGCGCTTTTGGCATCCCTGGTGCTGCTCTGGAGCCTGCGCCAGAGCATGCTCAATTTGTTTGGCGCCTTGGTACTGGCCATGGGCCTCTGCACACTTACTGGAGCCGTAAGAGAACGACTAAACTGCTCTAGACAGTTAGCCCTAATGCTGAGTATCGGCCTAATTGGCACGATCCTGGGCATATTTCTGATAGCTGTTGTCCCGCTGTTTGGGGATCAGTTCATCCAGTTGCTGATCCAAGTTCCGCATGCTGGGGCATTCGTACTTGAGCTACTGCGCAGTGCAATTGAGGAATCAAGCTCAGTTTTTAATGGCAGAAATATTGACAACTTGACATGGCTTAAAGGGCTGCAAATCGACTACATAGCAACCGGCAAAGCCTTAGTCAATAGTCTAATCAAGTTCGCAAAAGAAGCTGGCTCTGGAATTGTACAGCTGTTATTTGTGATTGCACTATCCTTGATGGTTGCAGTCCAGCCGAATTCCTATCGGGAGGTAGGAATTCAGCTAATACCCTCCTTCTATCGCCGGCGCTTTCGCCAAGTGTTGGTGCAATGCGGTAACTCCCTCAGCGCCTGGATGGTTGGAGTGCTGATAAGCTCACTTTGCGTAAGCGCACTGTCAGCGATCGGCCTGAGCCTACTGGGAGTTAAACTTGTGGCCGCAAACGCGTTACTAGCTGGTCTGCTGAACATAATTCCAAACATAGGGCCGACATTGAGTACAGTTTTTCCTATGTCAGTGGCAGTTTTCGATGGGCCCTGGAAATCGCTGGCCGTACTGCTATTATACATTGGGATTCAGAATCTTGAGTCTTATATAATTACACCTGCGGTGATGCATAAGCAACTTAAGCTTCTGCCCGGCCTCACTCTCACAGCTCAGCTTGTCTTCACAGTGATTTTCGGACCACTTGGGCTGCT
>NZ_JAGQCR010000183.1:0-6662 GCF_024346295.1 Cyanobium sp. BA20m-14 | reverse complement strand
ATCGCTTCAGCCGCTGCCAGAGGCGCTGCTCGCCATGCTCCTGCAGGGCCAGGAGCGGCTGGTAGCGCCAACTCTGCTCCTTCCATCCCCCCCCGCCATCGGCCTCCAGCACCAGAAACCCGTGCAGGAAATCGTCGCGGGCATCAGGGTCCGATTCGATGTCATAGAGCAGCACCCCGGGGGCCTGGGCCAGCTCCGGCAACACCGGGCCAGCCCCCAGCCGCTGGGGAATGCCCGTGGCCTGCACCCGGGCCTGGGCAACCAATTCAGCGGCGATCTCACGATGCTGCTCCCCATAGACGGCCAATTCCTCGGCCAATTGCTCCGGGTTCCGGGATGCCAAATCCGGCAGGTTGGTCACCCCCCGCTCCAGCAACATCTCCCGCCGTTTACCGCCAATACCGCTGACCTCGCTGAGGTGCCCCATCGCCGCAGCCTCCCGGTCGCAAGGGCCGCGCCAACTGCAGAGGGTGCACTTCTTGCGGTCGTTCACCAAGGGAGGCGCTGTGGCCTCGGCCAGATCTGCGGAGAGACGCTGCAGGCTCTCATCGAGCTGATGCTGGAGGCCGCCGCCCAGGGCCAGGCGCTCCTGCTGCAGGGCCCGCCCCGCCCCCGCCAACACCAGGCCATGGGGCACGGGAGCCTGCTGGTGCTCTGCCAAAAGGCGGCCCCAGAGGGCGAGCACCAGCCGGGCCTCCCGGGTCAAGCGGTAGCCCTGCCGGGCCAGCACCGGCCTATAGGCGAAATCCCCCCAACGGCTGGTGCCGGCAATGCGCTCCAGCAGGGCGGGGTGGGCCTCCAGCCGCCGCCCCTGGGGGTCATGCCCGCGCAGGCGCAAACCCACCACCCCTGGGGCTCCAGCGGCACAGGCCGCCTCTCCATGGCCCGGCCTGTTTGCCAGCAGGGTCTGAAAGCTGCGTAGCTGGTCACTCAGGGCCAGGGCGCGGTGGGCATTCCAGCGGCGCTCACCAGCCACGCCAAATCGATCCAGCCAGGCGCGGCGCCTGCAGCGCAGCCAGCTGCGCAGCAGGCGGTCGGTAAGGGGCTGGTCGGCGGGGAGGGGCGCAGTCAAGGGGGGCATCCACTCGCAGAGACGCTAGTGCTGAAGAGCGGGCGGCACAGCAGAATCAGCTGAGCTCGGCTTCCGCGCCCCATGGCTTCAGCCCCCCTGCCCTTGGCAGCAAGTCCGATCGCCTTCGGCACCGATGGCTGGCGCGGCATCCTGGGCGTCGACATCACCATGGAGCGCCTGCTGCCAGTCGCGGCGGCCGCGGCCCAGGAATTGGCCCATTCGGCCCCGACAAGCCTCACCAGCAGGGAGGTGATCATCGGCTATGACCGCCGCTTCCTGGCCCCCGAGCTGGCCCAAGCGATCTGCAGCGCCGTGCGGGGCTGCGGCCTGACCCCCCTGCTCTGCGACACCCCCACCCCCACCCCCGCCTCTAGCTGGGCGGTAGTGCAACGCCAGGCCCTGGGAGCTTTGGTGATCACGGCCAGCCACAACCCACCGGAATGGCTGGGGCTGAAAATCAAGGGCCCGTTCGGCGGCTCGGTGGAGGGCGACTTCACCGGCCGTGTTGAAACCCGACTGGCCGCCGGCGGACTGACCGTGCCCATACCTGGCGAGGTTGGCCAATTTGATGCCATGGGCGCCTACGTGGCCGGGCTCCAGGCCAAGGTCAACACCGCCGCCCTGGCCGAGGGGCTGGATCGGCTGGGGCTGACGGTAATCGTGGACCCGATGCACGGCTCCGCAGCCGGGGTGCTGCCGGCCCTGCTGGGGGAAGGGGCCACAAACAGCGGCGCCATCAGCGAGATCCGGGCCCGGCGCGACCCCCTGTTTGGCGGCAACCCTCCCGAGCCCCTGGCGGCCTACCTGGGCGAGCTGATCGGCGCGGTCCAAGCGAGCACCGCCGCGGGGCGGCCGGCCATGGGCATCGTGTTTGACGGCGACGGGGATCGCATCGCAGCCGTGGATGAGCGCGGCCGCTTCTGCAGCACCCAGCTGCTGATGCCCCTGTTCATCGACCATCTGGCCCGGGCCCGCCAGCTGCCGGGAAGCGTGATCAAAACCGTCAGCGGCTCCGACCTGATGCAGCTGGTGGCTGAGGATCTGGGCCGCACGGTGATCGAGATGCCGGTGGGCTTCAAGTACATCGCAGCTGAAATGCTCAGCAGCGAGGTTCTGGTTGGCGGCGAGGAATCGGGTGGCGTGGGCTTCGGGATGCACCTGCCCGAGCGGGACGCACCCTTTGCGGCCCTGCTGCTGATCGAAGCCCTGGTGGAGGGCGGTGTGCCCCTGGGGGAGCGAATAGATGCCTTGCAGCAGCGCTGCGGCGGCGCGGCGGCCTACGACCGGCTCGACCTGCGGCTGGCCAACATGGAAGCCAGGCGGCGTTTGGAAGCCAAGTTGGCAGAGGCCCCCCCCAACGCAGTCGCCGGCTGCCCCGTGCTGGAAGTAGTCACCACCGATGGGGTAAAACTGCGACTCGGCCCCAGCCACTGGCTGATGTTGCGCTTCTCAGGCACCGAACCGCTGCTGCGGCTCTACTGCGAAGCCCCCACGGTCGCTCGGGTGAACGAGGTGTTGGTCTGGGCCCGTGAGCTGGCGGAGGCGGTCTGAGGCCATGACTGCCCTAGACCTAGGCCTAGACCTGGCCCTAGACCCAGCACCCTTGAGCCGATTGGTGATCGCCAGCACCAATGCCGGCAAAATTCGCGAATTTCGCCAGTTATTGGCTGGCATGGACCTGGAAATCGCTGCCCAGCCTGGGGATCTGGAGGTGGAGGAAACAGGTGCAACCTTCGCAGAAAATGCCCGCCTCAAAGCGATCACAGTTGCCAGACACAGCGGCAGCTGGACCCTGGCAGATGATTCGGGCCTCAGCGTCGCTGCCCTCAATGGAGCCCCCGGGGTGCACTCCGCTCGCTACGCAGCCACGGACCCAGCCCGCATCTCCCGACTGCTACACGAACTGGCAGGCAGCAGCGACCGCACAGCCCGATTCAGCGCAGCCCTAGCCCTGGCTGATCCCAATGGCAATGTGCGCATCGAAGTGGAGGGCCTCTGCGCGGGCGTGATTCTCGAGGCCCCCCGCGGCGAGGGGGGGTTTGGCTACGACCCGGTGTTTTTCGTGCCGGAGACCGGCCTCACCTACGCCGAGATGGACCAGACCCTCAAGGGCCGCATCGGCCACCGGGGCCGGGCCTTCGCCCAACTCGATACACCCCTAAGGGAGTTGTTGGGCAGCTGATCAAGTGGCAGCGGCCCAGCTGCCGTGCAGGCCATAGGGGATCGCCAATGGCAGCTCCAGCACTGCCTGTTCAGCCAGATCGTCGGCCCCGAGAATCACCAGGTCAGTGGCGCAGCGGGCTCCGTTCCAGACCGGCACCAACACCCAGCCACTATCTTCAGCAGGCTTGTCTTCGGCAAAGCTGTCTTCGGCAGAAGATGCTGGGCGAGGCACCATCACGGGCTCGGTGACAAAGCCGCGGGGGGCCGCACTCCACAGCCGACGCTCGCCGGTTTGGAGGTCAAGTTTCTCAATGGCCTGTAAGGGACCATTGCCCCGTTCGCACTCCGCCACCGCCATCCAGGCAAAGCGCGCTTCAAGCCCTTGGTGGGCGGGGTTGACCATCGCGAACTCGCAGCAACGCTGCTCCAGCCACTCGCTCTGCACCGTGCCGGAGCGGGGATCGATTCGGCAGCGGCGTAATTGCCCCTCCGGAATCGAGGCGAAGTCGATCTCACGGAAATCAACCTGGGGCCCGATCGAGGGGAAGTCTTTGTAGTAGATCGAATCCACCACCACTTCACCGCTAGCGGGATCCTCAAAGGCATTGAGGTGGTGAAACACAAAACCTTCGGGAGCTGGCAACTGCACTGGTTTGGCGCCGGCATGGTGGCCGCTCTGACGAGGCACTAACCAGAACTGGCCGGCTTCGCCGGGCTTGGAGGCCAGGCACTGGGCCGCCCCCTTCTGGCCAAACACGAAGGGCAGGGGGTTGAAAGCCACAGCGTTCTGAAGAAACACTGCCCAGCTAGGGGTGACGGCGAAATCGTGGAGGAAGGCAAACCCCTTGAAGCTGTGGCTGCTGTCGGCCACCAGCTCACCGGCCCGCACGCCGTCGGGCTGATCCTCGGTGGCGAACTCCATCAGTCGGATCGTGCTGGTGGGGCCCGCCTTGACACCGAAAGTCACCATGCGGGGCTCACCGTGGTGACCTGGATCGAAGCGGGGATGGGCACTGAAGGCCTCACCAGGCTTAAGTACCCCATCAAGCCGTGACAAGCCGCGGGTCTCAAGGGTTAGGGGATCAAGGGCATGGGGCTCGGCCGCCTCCCAGAGCGCCAGCAGCTGATCGCCGAGCCGCACCACATGGGTATTGGCGATGTTCTTGAGGCGCAAATCGAAGGCATTGGCCAAGACACCACCAGGCTTCTGGGTGCCAAACACCCCCCGATAGACGAAGCGCCCGGCCCGCTCTTCGGCCAGCCAGCCCTCAGTACGCACGAAACGGTTGCTCAGGTGGACCTGACCGGCTTCAAATCTGAGGGCCGCGACCATGCCATCGCCGTCGAAGGGGTGATGGACCCAGAGGCCGCCTCGCTCAAGCCGGCCCGGACCATTGCGATACAGGGTGCCCGCCAAATCTTTTGGGATGGTGCCCCGAACGGCAACAACCAACTCGTCACTGAGCTCTAGGCCGACGTTGCGGAAGGCGCCTGACCAGTCAGCTCGGTCGAAACGGGGACCATCCGCAACTGGGGGTGTGGCAGAGGAAATCACGCTGGGCTGGGAAGCAAGGAATTTTTATCTGAAATCTTTCTAGCGGTTTGCCCTCCCAACCGCGTTGATCACCCTGGCCCAGGGGGGCGCAATTCCCATTAAGAACTCGATAGCCGAATAGCCCTAGGCACTTGCCCACACAAGAGATACATTATGGCCACCAAAACCAAATGTATTTTTTATGGCAAAACGCTGGGAAAGATTCACCAGACAGGGCTCAGATGCAGCAGGAATATTCAGGCCTATCTCCGGATCCCGCGGGGTTGAGTTAACGCTCACCGGCACCACGCCAGCCTGAAGGGCCTTAATTGTCAAGACCGATTCCACCGAACCAGCTCCACCCAGCAGATGGCCCAGGGCGCCCTTGGGAGCGGTGACCCAAAGATCCTGGATAGAGGCACCAAAAGCAGTTTCAATCGCCCGGGATTCAGCTAGATCTCCGATCCGGGTACCGGTTGCGTGGGCGCTGATGAAGTTCACATCCTGAGCTGATATATCCGCATCCCGCAGGGCCAAACTGATCGCCCTGGCTGCGTGCACTCCCTCGGGATGGGGTGTAGCCAGATGGTGCGCGTCACTCGTCATCCCGGCACCCATCAGCAGCGCCTGCACGTCCGCATGCCGGGCCCTGGCATCCTCCAGTCGTTCGAGCACAATTGCCCCAGCCCCTTCACTCAGGACAAAGCCCTCACGATCTGCGGCAAACGGGCGACAAGAAGAGGCTGGATCGTCAAGTCTTGAAGAAAGGGCACGCATCTCTGAAAATCCCCGGATCGCGAGGGGATGGATTGCAGATTCAGCCCCCCCCACAAGCACGGCATCAACTTTTCTAGCTTCGAGCAACATCAACCCCCATGCAATCGCCTCAGCACCACCTGCACAGGCTGAAACAGGCGCATGGGCTCCCCCACAGGCTCCGATTTCCATCGAGATCTGCGCTGTGGCAGCGTTGGGCATGGCCATGGCGATGCCCAGCGGATGCAGTCGCTTAGCACCGGAGATGAGCCTTTGATGCTGCTCAAGCATCGTATTAACTCCGCCAATTCCAGTAGCCATAACTACGGCCAACCGCTCGGGGGCAAGCCCCGAATTATGCAAACCACTTGCATTCCAGGCCTGCCTAGATGCCAGCAGGGCAAACTGGCTAAAACGATCCAGCCGACTAACCAGATAGTCACCCAGCTCAGCCACCATATCCAATTTGACTAAACCACCAAGCCTGGACTTGAAAGTTTCAGCCCAGGGCTCAGTAAGCAAGCTGATTCCCGTATCACCTCGAGCGTAGGCGGAATAGGCAGCCTCCGGAGTATTTCCCAGGGGACAGATACAGCCCAATCCGGTTACGGCAACTTGAGCCGACAAGGATTCAGGCATTAGGCCCTTGCACGACAGGCCCACGCACGATGGCAATCAGGTCGGCGATTGTCTTTATGCCTTCAACCTGGGAATCAGTGATTTCAATATGGAAAAGGTCTTCCGCTTCCATGATTAATTCGTAGGCGCCCAGGGAGTCAATGCCAATATCTTCAACCAGCCTGGAATCCATGCCAATCGCAACCGCCTGGGCATCAGGGACGCATTTGCGGATGAGGCCTGCAATTTGAGCGACAATTTGATCATCGGTCATGGCGGAGGTGTCCATGCCGCCCTGGTCACCAGGCTGATCTACCGAATCGTTCACTTTCGCTGCCAACAGCTAGATAGCCTTCCCATTCTATCACCGAATGAGCGATAAGTCACCGACAGCTGTGGTCGCCAGCAGCAAATCAAACAACGAGTCAAACTCCCAATCAAAAGCTAAAAGCAAAAGCCAGGAGCAAACCCAAAACGGGGACAGCGTCTATGGGAAATTCCCTAAGGGGTTCCAGCCCT
>NZ_JAGQCR010000182.1:0-6679 GCF_024346295.1 Cyanobium sp. BA20m-14 | reverse complement strand
AACACGATCGGCGTTAGGTACAGCACACCTCCGGCTCCAAAGGAAGCCACTAGGCGTACTAGGGCCACCTGGCGCAGTGCCGCCGGAAACTGGCCCAGCCAGCCGGACTGCGCCGGACTGGCGTTACCTGGCGGACTGGCGGAACGGAAGGGGCGCAAACGGGCCGTTAGCTAGGTGAGGTGAGTCTGGCGCCCTGGCGCGGGAGAATAAGAAACCCTTGCCTTTGGCCTTGGCTCGCCGCTCGTTCCGCCTTTGGTGTTGCTTTGCCGGAGCTCTGGCCCTGGGCTGCATGCCTGCTTGGGCTGCCGAGGAGTTGGTGCTGCAACTCGATGGCCTGGAGCTGCCCATCGACCTGGTGGCCCTGGAGTCTTGGACTCGCCAGCCCGAGCAGGCAGGGAATGGCCTGCAAGCGTGGCTCACGCTGCTGGATTCCCAGAGTCGCCGCGACCTGGTCCGCTTGCTGCAGGCGCCGCTGCTGCGGGATCGCAGCTTTGGGCTGCAGCTGCTCAACAGCTGGACCGGTGAGCAGATGCTTAAAGAAGCCGGCAGCCTGCTGACCACTGGCCCCGCTGACCGCAGCACGGCACCGCTGCTGCTCAGCAGCCTGCGTCAGTTGCTGGAGCGGCAGAGCAGCGTCTCCGCCCTGGAGCTGCTGCGGGCCCTGCCTGTGGCCAGCGTCACCCTGCGCCTCGATGGGGCGCTGCAGCTGGCTGGACAGTGGCGCAGCCAGCTGAAGCGGCAAAACACTGCCCTCCAGCGGTTGCGCCAGCTGCCCCTGCCCCGGCGTAGCTCCAGTCCTTTGGGGTTTACGAGCGCCGTGCGGCGCCAGCCCCAGCGCCTGCAGTTGCCGGTGCCCCATCGGGTGGCGCCCCTGCCTCTGGAGCTATGGCCTGCCCAGCAGGCCCGCCGTGGCCCTTGGCTACTGCTGATGCCGGGCCTGGGCGGCAGCGCCGACCAGCTCAGCTGGTTGGCGGCGGCTCTGGCCGACCGGGGTTGGCCCGTCTTGGTGGTGGTCCATCCCGGCAGCGACCAGCAGGCACTGCAGGCGTCGCTGCTTGGTGATGCCCCACCGCCCGGGGCCGAAACCCTGCCCCAGCGCCTGGCAGATCTGCAGGCCGTGCTTGAGGCCCAGCGGGAGGGTCAGCTGCCTGCTTTGGGCCCGGCGCCTGCGGGGGAGCAGGGAGTGGTGCTGGGGGGGCACTCGCTTGGTGGCCTGGCTGCGCTGATGGGGGCTGGCCTGGTGCCGGAGCGGGGACTTGGTCGCCGTTGTGAGCTGGCCCTGGCGTCCTTGCCGCTCACCAACCTGTCGCGGCTGCTCCAGTGCCAGCTGCCTCGGATCACCGGTGATGGCGACGCCAGCGCAGGCCCCTTGCGGTCCCAGGCCACGCCCTTGCTGGGAGTGGTTGCCTTCAATGGTTTCGGCAGCCTGCTTTGGCCCCACCGCGGCCTGCAAGACCTCAACGTGCCGGTGCTGCTGGTGGGCGGCAGTCTCGATCTGGTGACGCCTCCGGTGCAGGAGCAGCTGGCCGTGTTTGCTGGAGCCACCCATCCCCACAGCCGCCTGGTGCTGGTGGAGGGGGCCAGCCATTTCTCACCGGTGCGTATCGACAACCGGGGCGAAGCGTTGTTTCGACTCGGTGAGGAGCTGGTGGGCATCGAGCCCCTGAAGGTGCAGGCGCTGCTGCTCAACGTCACCAGCGAATTTCTGCAGGGCTTTGAGCATCCATTGCTGCTTTCCCCCCAGCGGCGCGAACAGGACGGCGTCCGGGCCTATGTGCTCGATCGCCACCAGGCTCGCCGCTGGCAGGGGTTGCTGCCGCCGGAGTGAGCTTCAGCGGCTGGCCTGCAGCAAGGTGCAGAGCTGGCTGGGGTTGATCCTCTCGATTCCATCGCCGATGCCGTATTGCTCGTCACCGGCGTAAACCAGGAAGCTCCGCTTTGGCTGCAGGTCGGCCCGGGCCTGATGGAACCCCTTGCCTGGTTTCGCGGCCAGGCCGCGTTTCACCTCGATCGCCCAGCGCTCGGGCCCAGGCAGATCCAGCACCAGGTCCATTTCAGCTCCGGCAGCGCTGCGGTAGAAACAAGCCTGTGTGCGCTCGGGAGCGACGCTGAGCAGCTGCTCGATCACGAAGCCCTCCCAGCTGCCGCCGGCCACCGGGTGGCCCAGGACCGCTTCCCGGTTGTCCAGGCCCAGCAGGGTGTGCAGCACGCCACTGTCCCGCACATACACCTTGGGTGATTTCACCAGCCGCTTGCCGGTGTTGCTGTGGAATGGTGGCAGACGTCGCACCAGCAGCAGGTCAACCAGCAGATCTAGGTAGCGAGCGGCCGTTTTGCCATCCACTCCCAGCCCCCGGCCCAGCTGGGCGGTGTTTAGGAGGCCTCCCTGGTCGTGGGCCAGCATGGTCCAGAAGCGCCGCAGGGTTTCCGCTGGGATCCGAGCACCGAGCTGGGGAATGTCCCGCTCTAGGTAGGTACGAATGAAGTTGCTGCGCCAGATCACGCTGCCGGGTTCATCACCGGCCAGAAAGCTCTCCGGAAAGCCGCCGCGAATCCACAGCAGCTCCTGCTGCGGTGCTCCCACCTCCAGCAGGTTGAAACCCTCCAGTTGCAGGTAGGCGATGCGTCCCGCCAGAGATTCGCTCGATTGGCGCAGCAGATCGAGGGAGGCGGAACCCAGCAGCAGAAAGCGATGGCTCCGCCTGCCGCTGCGGCGGCCCTGGTCGATCAGGCCCCGTAGCACGGCAAACAGCTCGGGCAGCCGTTGCACCTCATCCAGGATCACCAGCTTGTCGGCATGGCTGCTCAGATACAGCTCGGGGTCGCTCAGCCTGGCTCGATCGCCTGGCGATTCCAGATCGAGATAGAGACTCGTTTGATCAGCGGCGATCTGTTCCGCAAGCGTCGTTTTGCCCACCTGCCTGGGGCCCAGCAGAGCCACGGCGGGAAACTGATTCAGCCGCTCGCGCACCAAGGCCAGCTTCTGCCGCTGCAGCACAGGTTCCTCTGCTTTTACACACTATTTATCCTTGCATTTCTGGAGCAAGGCTCCCGATTTGCAAGGATTTTGCAAGTTTAAGACTCAGGTTTAAAGCTCAGGTTTAAGGCTCAGGCTTGAGCTTCAGAGACAAGCTCAGAACTTGATGCGCGGATCGAGCACGGCCACCAGTAGATCCACCAGCACCGTCACCAGCACCACCAGGCCGGCCACCACCACCACGATGCCCTGCACCAGCGGGTAGTCGCGCTGGCCGATCGCTTCCTGCAGCCGGAAGGCGATGCCGGGCCAGGAGTAGGTGACCTCGATCAGCAGCGCTCCGCCGATCAGCGACGCCACGGTGATGCCCGTGATCGTGAGCACCGGCAGCAGGGCATTGGGCAGGGCGTGGCGCAGCACCACCCGGGCCTCGCCCAGGCCGCGGCTGCGGGCTGCTTCCACGTAATCGGAGCCGAGGCTGCGGCGCAGATTGAGTCGCAGCGAGTTGGCGAAGATGCCGCTGAGCAATAGGCCCAGGGTGGCCGCTGGCAGCACCAGATGGCGCACACTCCCTAGCAGCAGCTGCCATTCGCCCGTGGCCAGGCCACTGCGCAGGCTGTCGAGCAGGTAGAAGCCGCTGCCCTCGGGCGGCAGCAAGGTGGGCGGGAAGCGCCCCCCCACCGGCAGCCAGCCCAGCCACACCGCAAACACCAGCTGCACCACCATCGCGGCCCAGAAGGGCGGTAGGGCATAGGTGCCGATGCCGTAGAGCCGGCCGGCGAGATCAAGCTTCCCTTCCGGGCGGGCAATGCCGGAAAAGCCCACCGCTAAACCCACAACGGCAGCCAGCAGCAGGGCCACCACCCCCAGCTCCAGGGAGGCCGGCAGGCTTTGGCGAATCACTTCCGTCACCGGTTCCTGGTTGGTGAGCGAGGCGCCTAGGTCGCCGTGCAGCAATTTCCCTAGGAAGCTGCCGTACTGGTGCAGCAATGGTTGATCCAGGCCCAGCTGTGTCCGCAGCGCTGCCCGGGCGCTTTCGGGAGCGCGGGTGCCGAGCAGGGCGTCGATCGGATCCCCAGGCGCCAGCCGCAGCAGCAGAAAAACCAGGCTGGCGATCAGCCACAACATCAATGGCGCCAGCGCCAGCCGGGCGGCCAGGTAGCGCGATAGGGCCCGACGGCGACTCATGGTTTGGTGCTCCCTTGGGGGGTCTGCTTACGGGTCAATTCCCGTAGCAGTAGGCGGCCGGAGCCATCGAAACGGGGCTGGCTGATGCTGGGCTTGGCCCAGGCTCGCGGTGCCACCAGCCACACCGGTAGGTAGGGGTTGGCGGCGGCGGTTTGGCGCTGGATGCGGCGCAGCAGGGCGGCGCGGGCGGGGCCAGCTACATAAGCACTGTGCTCCAGGTCTTGTTGCAGGCCGGGTTTGGCCCAGAAACTGCCACTGGCGGCGCTGGCCCCCTTGAGACAGCGCTCCCCTTTGGCTTCCTCACAGCCCAGCAAGGGCACCAGGTAGTTGTCGGCATCGGGAAAGTCGCCCATCCACTCCAGCAGGATTAGGGGGAAGGCCCCTTCCCCCAGCTGGCGGTAGGCGGTGGTGGCCTCCATGCCGGTCACCTCGAGCTCAACGCAATCGCCCAGATCTTGCTGCAGCTGGGCCTGCCAGGTGAGGGCAAACATCCTGTCGGCGGGGATGTTGGAGCGGAAGGTGAGCGGCAGGGCCAGGCGCTTGCCCTGGCAGTAACCGGCCTGGCGGTAGAGCTGGCGGGCCTTGGCTGGGTTGTAGCTGGGCCAGGCCTGGGGGTCGGAGCCCTTGAGGCTGGGGGGTACCAGCTCGCGCAGGGGCGGCCGCAGGCCCAGGGTTACCCGGCGGCTGATGGTGTTGCGATCGAGGCTGTAGGCCACCGCTTGGCGTAGCCGGGGATCGTTGAGGGGCGGCTGGTCGGTGAGCAGGGTGAGGTAGCCGATCTCCAGTGCCGGACCGCTGCCCTCCCGCAAGCTTCCAGCCGCAGCCTGGCGTCTCAAGGCGGCCTGCTGGTCGATTTCGAGGCTGGTCGAGAGCAGCACATCCACCTCGCCGCTCTGCAGGGCGCCGTAGAGGGCGGTGGAATTACTGAGCGACACCAGGTCGATGCCGCCATTGGCGGGTTTGGCCCCCCAATACCCCGCAAACGGCTCTAGGCGTTGCTGCTGACCTGTGAAGAAGCTGAGCCGGTAGGGCCCGGTGCCCACGAAGCGGTCATTGAGGAAGCGATTGCGGTGGTTTTTGTAGGCGCTGGGGGAGAGGGGCGTCAGGTTGACGGCGCTGAGCAGCTCGGCCAGGGGGCTGACGGGGCGCTTGAGCGTCAGCTCGATTGTGTAGGGCCCCACGGCCCGCGCTGCACCTACCCGATCGCCCAGCAGGTAGCTGAGCTTGCCGATAGCCAGGAAGCGCTCCAGGCTGAACACCATGGCTGCGGCATTAAACGGAGTGCCGTCGTGGAAGCGCACGTCCTGGCGCAGCTGGATCTGGGCCTTGAGGCCGTCGGCACTCAGCTGGGGCAGCGCCACTGCCAGACGCGGCTCCAGCTGGCCAGCGGCATTGATCGCATAGAGCGTATCTCCGATCGCGCTCAGCAGCTGCATGGCGCCGAAGGTGTAGGCGCCGCCTGGATCAACCGTGTCGATGCGGTTTTTGCTGGCAACTACCAGCCGGTTGGCCGACGCCTCGTGCTCGGGCCGGCAGCCGGAAAGAGCCAGACCAGCTGCCAGGGCGCTGGTCAGCAGGGCTGCCGCCAGGGTTTGGTTCAGCCGCGGAGCGCGGGGCAAGGGGCGGCAGTCAAATCAACGCCATTCAAGACCGATGAGGCCAGGCAGGGCGCACCTGTTGCAGGGAAATTTCAAACACTTCCGATCCCTGCCGCGCCAGGGGCCAGCGGCGCAGCCAGCAGCGGTCGTGGTGGTCGTCGACGCCGATCACTTGGTATAGCTGCTCATCGCTTTCAAGCTGCACGCAGGCACCTTGGTGCAGGTTGACTGTGCTCGAGGCCTGGGCACTGGAGCAGGTGGGGCCGGTCATGGGGTTAGGGGCTAACTGATTGGTGCTTGCTGGGCCGATGTTGCGGGGGATAGGGGCTGAACACTGTTCGTCTCGCTACAAACATCGGCCTGGGTGTGGGGATCTCGACAGGGCTTGCCGCAGCACTGGCCCCTTCAGATCAGACCCCGCTGGGGTCTTAATAATTAATTTCGATTTACGCCCCCACTGTGGCCTGCCGCTGGCCCCAGTGGCCAGTTGATGGCGATTTGGAGACCTGATGGAGTCAATCAGGCCCGCTGCTACAGGGTGCGCAGGCAGGCGGCCACGGCCTGAACATCTGTCAGGGCCTCGATTGCGGCTAGGGCCTGGCGGAAGTTGGCTTCGCAAACCTCGTGGGTGATCACCACGATTTCGGCGCCGCCGGCGCTCTGGGTTTCGAACTGCACTATCGATTGAATCGACACCCCCGCATCGCCAAAGCAGGTGCCGATCGCACCGATCACGCCGGCCCGGTCGCTGGTGCGCAGCCGCAAGTAGTTGCGGTGGCTGGTTACGGCGCTCTCTACCAGGCGGCAGTCGCGCCAGCTGCCAGCTGCCAGCAGGGGATCGAGGGGCGCCTGAGTTCCCCTATCGCCAGTGGCCTGGCGGATGCCGGCGATGTTGAGAATGTCGGCCACCACCGCC
>NZ_JAGQCR010000181.1:0-6689 GCF_024346295.1 Cyanobium sp. BA20m-14 | reverse complement strand
GTTGGCGACACCATCACGCTGGCATCAAACCCTGCCGCTGAGCCGCTGCCCGGTTACACCGAGGCCACGCCCATGGTGTTCTGCGGCCTGTTTCCCACCGATGCTGACCAATACCCTGATTTGCGCGAAGCCCTAGACAAGCTGCAGCTCTCTGATGCCGCGCTCAAATATGAGCCGGAAACCAGTAGCGCCATGGGCTTTGGTTTCCGTTGTGGCTTCCTCGGCTTGCTGCACATGGAGATCGTGCAGGAGCGGCTGGAGCGGGAATACAACCTTGATCTGATCGTTACTGCGCCATCGGTGATCTATCAGGTGAACATGCTCGATAACACCGTCATGATGGTGGATAACCCAGCTACCCTGCCCGACCCGCAAAAGCGTGAATCCATAGAAGAGCCCTATGTGAAGCTTGAAATTTATACCCCGAATATCTATAACGGCGCTTTGATGGAGCTGTGCCAGGAGCGGCGCGGTGAATTCATCGATATGAAATACATCACCACCGATCGGGTAACCCTCCACTACGAGATGCCGCTGGCCGAGGTGGTTACAGACTTCTTTGACCAGATGAAGTCGCGCACCAAGGGTTATGCCTCAATGGAATACA
Source organism: Cyanobium sp. BA20m-14 (assembly GCF_024346295.1). NCBI lineage: Bacteria > Bacillati > Cyanobacteriota > Cyanophyceae > Synechococcales > Prochlorococcaceae > Cyanobium > Cyanobium sp. BA20m-14. The sequence continues at coordinate 6,082 of NZ_JAGQCR010000181.1, read as the reverse complement.
GCCTGATCGGCTACCGCAAAAATGAGTTGGTACGTCTTGATGTATTGATAAATGCCGAAAAGGCCGATCCCCTCACCACGATTGTGCATCGCGATAAGGCCTACAACGTAGGCAAGGGTTTGGTGGAGAAACTCAAGGAGCTGATCCCCCGTCAGCAGTTCAAGATTCCAATCCAAGCATCAATCGGTAGCCGCATCATTGCTTCCGAAAGCATCAGCGCCATGCGTAAAGATGTGCTTGCCAAATGCTATGGCGGTGACATCTCCCGCAAGAAAAAGCTGCTCCAAAAGCAAGCCAAGGGCAAAAAGCGCATGAAGGCAATGGGCAAGGTTGATGTGCCCCAAGAAGCCTTCATGGCCGTGCTCAAGCTGAATCAGTAAGGATCTGCTGGTCGGGGTGATTTCTGGGGTAGATGGGTCTTAAAAGCTTTGTCTCCTGAAATCTGTACAAGCTGTACGGAATTCAGGGGAGCGCAGCGAACCAGGCGGCCAGGTCGTCCTGTCCATGAAAATCGAGCAGGGCTTCCGCAAGGGCCTCGATCTGGGCGGTGATGCCGCCCATGGCGCATGCCTCCGGGATAGATCGGGTTGGAAAGCGTCTCACCAAGATAGGGGCGATCACATCATCGAGCGTCGAGTCGATATTCGCGCTCTTTCAGTGCTGGTGCTGAAAAGGTGTAACCGGCGGCGTCAGCAGGAAGCCCCTCAACTTGCGAGAGGATCCGGTTGGGATTGTTTTGGAACTGCTTAAGGAGTTTGTACAGCTGTACAAACTCCTTAAGAGTGCGGACAGAAAGGCCGATAGCCACGATCTCCATGTGGATCTGGTTTTGAGGAAGTCTTCGACAGTGCCTGTGCGTCAACAGCCCTAGGTGCCAGCACCAATGGCAGCGCTGTGGCTAACGGCGATCGCTTGTTATCTCATTTGGCTGCTGAGTACTTAACAAGTTGAGCGAGGAGTAGCCGGTGCCGAAATTATCCGGCGACAGCTCGATGCCCGCGGCGCGTAAGGCCTGGAGATTTGCTTTGGTGGTGGCGGAGCGATCCAGGATGCCCAGCAGCAGTCGGTGTCGTTGATTGCTTTCAACTTATCTACATCAATAAACAGCACCGCAAGGCGGCTCAATGAAATGGCGCCGCCGCTTCAGCATCACTTTGGCGCGCATCAGCAACACCGCTACCAGAACAACTGCCAGAACAACTGCCGTGAGCAGCAGCAGAGCTAATAGCAATTTCAAGGATTTTGCTGCCCGTGGGAACACTGATCGGGTCGTTGTACGCCAGGTGCCCCATGGCCCGGTTCCCCCGTTCTTTAGCTAGCCCTCCTCCCATGGCGGCTGGTTTTCTGTTGCCCCTCTCTGCCACAGCCTCGCTGCTGCTTGTGCTCAGTAGCGTTTCGCTCCAGGCGGCGGCGCTGCAGGCCCGTAGCCAGGTGCAGGCCGGCCAGCGGTTGCGGCAGGCGGAAGATCAGTTGATGTCGGCGGCCCAGCACCTGCTGGCGGCGCCAGCTACCCCCGTCGAGGGCCAAACCGGCCAGGTGGGCCCGGTGGCCTACCGCTTGGTGGCTTTTGACGGCCCCCATTGGGATGGCGCCCTTGCGGCCGGCGGCCTGCAGCGGGGCCGAGCTGCCGCCACCTTGGAGCTGCAGCCCACGGCGGAGCAGCCCCGTGCCCTGCGGGCGGCCTATGGCCTGGAGCTGTCCCGCACCCTTACCCCTGAAGGCACCGGCAGCCAGCAGCTGCTGGCAGTGCGGGAGCTCGGTTTGCGTGGCCGCACCAGCAATGGGGTGGCGCCATGAACTTGGTGGAGGCGATGGTGGCTTCGGCGATGTTTGTGACCTCGTCGAGTTGCTCCTTGCAGTTGTGGTCGGGCAGCGTCAGCTGGGCGCGCCAGGCGGAAGCGCAGCAGCAGCAGGCTGCCCAGCTGGAGGCAGCGCTCCTGGCTAGCCAGGCCCAGCTCACGGCCCTGGCAGGCACAGCGATTGCCGCTGATTGCACGGCCGCCAGCAGCTGGCTTGCGGCCCATTTGCAAAGCCTGCCCAGTGGCGAGGGCCTCGTGCGCCAGGTGAGCGCCGAGCCCGGAGCCCTGGTGCGGGTGGCGGTTAGCGACGCCAATGGCCTGGAGCGCCAGCGCTGGCTCAGCCCGGCGGCCTATGGGCTGTGCGGTGCCCACCCCCCGGAGCAGGGCGATGCAACGACCTGACTCAGGCTTCAGCCTGCCCGAGCTGCTGGTGACGGTGAGTGTGCTGGGCTTGCTGGCCAGCCTGGCCATAGATGGCGGCCAGCGCAGCCTGGCGCGGATGCGGGTGGAAACCACCAGCCGGCGGCTGGGTTGGGGCTTAGAGCAGGCGCGCCGCCAAGCCCAGAGCCTGGGCCAGCCCTGCGCCCTCGAGCTGGGCCCCAGCGGTTGGCGCCAGCCCAGTGGCGGCAGCCTGCCCGGCTGCGGCTTGGCTGATGTTGAGCTTCAGCCCAATGAGGCCACCGGGGTGGCTATCGGCTCCAATTTCCCTGGGGCCTTGCGTTTCAGCAGCAACGGCCTGGTGCTTGATGGCGGCACGGTGGTAATCAGCGCAGCGGGCACGGATCTGCGCCGTTGTTTGGTGATGTCGCTGCCGCTGGGGGTGGTGCGGCTGGGCCGCTACGAGGGCGGGCAGGGCGATTCGCCCAGCAGCAGCGCCTGCCGGGCCGAGGAGGCGTTGTGAAAGAGGAGCAAGGGTTTTCGCTGGTGGAGTTGCTGCTGGCCCTGGCGATTGGTTGCGGCCTCAGTGGCGTGATCCTGCAGGCGCTGGTGGCGGAGGGGGCCACGAGCCAGCGCTTTGGCCGGCTGCTGCGGGAGCGGGCTGTGGCCCAGCGCACCCTGGAGCTGGTGCGCGGTGATTTGCTCCAGGCGCGGGGCTTGGCCGATCCCGCCGGGCTGGCGCCGGCCTGCAACCTGGCGGGCCGCAGCGTGGTGCTGCATTTGGATACTGCCTCTGGCCCGATCACCTATTCATTGGGTAAGCCGGCTGAACCGATCTGGCGGGGCAAGGTGCTGATGCGCTGCGGACCGGCCTACGGCCTGCATGGCGAGCTGGGCAGCGGCGCAGCCCAAAACCGGGTGGTGCTCGATGCGTTGGCGGCCAGCGATGGCTTCCGGGCCCAGCCCTCTGGTGCGGGGGTGCTGCAGCTGCAATTGGCGCAGGCCTGGGCCGATGGGGGGCGGCTTAGCTCCCGCTTGCCGGTGGCCATTGGGGCAAATTAAGGAAGCTGCCTGAAGCCTGGTTTACCGGTGATGTCTGCCACCATCTACCTGCACTGGACGGCCACCCCCTGCACAGCTATGGCGCCGACCTGCCCGCCCACACCTGGCGGCGTAACACCAATGCAGTAGCTCTCAGCTGTGCCTGCATGGGCGGCCGGCCTGATCCTTGGAGCATCCCGCCCGCCAAGCCCCAGCTCGAAGCCCTCTGCCAGGAGGCTGCTGCCGTAGCCCGCAGCCGGGGCTGGAGTGCCGATCAGATCAGCGTTCAGCGCGTGATGACCCACGCCGAGGCGGCCGCCAACCGCGACGGCCGCGTGATGCACGACAACTACGGGCCGGTGATCTGGGGCGGCACCGGTGAACGCTGGGATCTGCTGCAGTTGGAGAAGGGCGGTCCGCCTACCGGTGGCGAGCAGCTGCGCGAGCGGGTGCGTCAGCTCCTGAGTGTGGAGGCCGCTTCGGGGCCAGCGCCCCTGCAGTTCCGCCGTACCGACAGCATTGAGGCTCGCGGCTTGCCGCTGGCCACCGAGATCGATGCCAATGGCAGCAGCTGGGCCCTGGCCACTGCCCTGCTGGAGCGCTATGAATTGCCCTTCCAGTGGGATGCCAGCAATCGCCGCATCCTGGTGGGTGCCCTTGATGTGGTGCCGCGCTTTCAAGACGATGCGGTGCAGGCCTCGGTGGGCTGGCCCTTGTTTGAGATGACCCTCGAGCGCAGCACCGCTCCGGTGATCCTGGGGGCATCGTGCGCCAGGACCGCGCCTGGTGCCGGGTGCTGGAATTTGCCGAGGAGCTTGGCATCAGCGCGGCCTACGACCCCTTCCGCCTGCTGGAGCGGCGGGGTGGTTGAAAACCGGCCAGGGGGTGGGAGGGGTGCTGAAAGCCCTCCCTAATTATGTACAGACTGTACAAAACTAGACAGACCACGCTGGCTACAACCCAACCCAGGCAGCCCTTCAGTACGCGCATTGCGTTGCCCCGGAGCCAAAATTAAAGACGAATACCCTGCAGCAGCAGCCAGTAGTGATGCCGGAGCTGGGCGATCAGCAGGTCGCCCGCGCTGATGCAGTAGACGATGCGATGTTCAGCGTCGATGCGCCGCGACCAGTAGCCGGTTAAGGCATGACGAAGGGGCTCGGGTTTGCCGATCCCCGTGAAGGGATCTCGGCTGATCTCGTTGATCAGTCGGTTGATGCGCTGCTGGATCTTGCGATCGTGTTGCTGCCAGTGCATGTAGTCCTCCCAGGCCTCTGGGGAGAAAATCAGTCGCACGGCAGTAGATCGTGTTCTTCTCCGCCACCGCTGTTTAGGCAGGCGATAGAGCGGAGCAGGCGCTGGGCGTTGGCAGGACTGCGCAGGAGAAAGGTGGTTTCTTCCATTGCCTTGTAATCGGCCAGGGAGAGCATCACGACGGCGGGCTCGCCGCGGCGTGTGATCACTACTGGTTCATGGTTTTCACACACCTTGTTCATCGTGCCCGCCAGATGGGCACGGGCGGTGCTGTAAGAGATCGCGTCCATCGGCTTTAAGCCCTGCTAGCAGACGTACGTCTTATTGTACTGCTCTTGCGGGGATCAACCCGTGATCGAGCGCACGCGGCACTGGGCGCCGTCGGGACTAGCAGTTTTATAGATAACGCCGTTTGAATCCTGCACGCGGATTCGATAGGTCGGTTGACGGGCATTAGTGGTGTCCACCTCAAAATCGACTACGCCTCGCACCACCAGGGCATTTAGTTTTTTTTAGCCAGTAGGCCGCAGTTTTGGGGCCGGTTTAGCTCACCCACGATGCGGGTGACCCCTGTTTCAGCTGCATCTCGCGCATCGCTGCTGTCGCGCTGAAAGGCGGCACTGATCACGCCATCGCTGGCACGATCGGCCAGCATTAGGCCGCCCAGCAGCACCATCAGCGATGGCTACCAACACCAGGGGTAGGGAGAAGACTTCTTTTTTTGGGGAGGGCTCTGTTGGGGTGGCGGGGCGGGATTTTCACCCTGGGGATCAGGGGATGGCTTGCTTCAGGGTATGCAGAGAATTTGGGATTGACTTTGGTAGTGGTGGCAAACTTGATTTGCCGAGGGGTGGATAGCTGCTTTGCGACTTAGGCAGCTCTGTTGGATGCATCGACATCGTGAAAGCTGCAGGCGCAAACCCACTTGGCGCTCAAACAGCTCCCCTTGGAGAGCTAAGCATTGCCAAGACTGTAGTTTCAAGATTTAGTTGAAGCTCAAAAATACCGAAAAGAAGGAATGCATTAACGGCATAAAATTTGTGGGCGGACTGTTATATTTGTTGGCATTTGAAAGGGGAAGCTTGTGGCTCAAAGCTTCTCGATTCCCTGCTGGTCAGAGACTTATTAAATGCCAAAAAAATTGATTATTGACCATTTAAGCTCCAGATGCTTTTCTGATTAAAAATTTTGTTTGTAATGGAATCGGTAGGTGACCCAATGCAAAGGCCTGACTGTCAGGGCAGGCAGGCCATGAATGCGACAGAATAATTATTGATAGCAGGTATGATTAGTGAGTTAATTCTCGAATAAGTGGAATTAGCTTATTAATATTAAGGCAAGGTGGGGTATAGTTGATTTAACATTTAGGAGGTGCATGTAGCTATTTTGCTGCTGGTGTGGTTAGTCTTGTTGAGCCGTTGGTAAAAACTGTTGCTACGGCTTCAGTGGCGATACCATCAATGGCAACTGCAGTGAACACGCTATCTGCCCCGGAGGCACACGTTCCGGTCGCTGCTCCTGCCGCTGTGGTTTCGGTGTTGAAGGCGGTTATTTCCGCTGCAACACCAGACACAAGCACCGCTGCGCATGCACGGGCTGCTGACAACGCATTT
>NZ_JAGQCR010000180.1:0-6692 GCF_024346295.1 Cyanobium sp. BA20m-14 | reverse complement strand
TCAACCTGATCTGGGAGATGCGCACCGCCTCCGAATATTCAGATGAAGAGGGCGATTCCGATGAGGGCGACCGGGCCACCCCTGCCGTGGCTGCCGCCAAGCTGGCTGGCGGACTGGTGCTATTGGTGCTGGGATCCGACGTGCTGGTCAAGGGCGCCACTGCGGCGGCCATCGGCCTGGGCGTCACCGAGACCGTGATCGGCCTGACAATCGTTTCAGCCGGCACCTCCATGCCGGAGCTGGTGACCTCGCTGGTGGCGGCGTACCGCGGCAAGGCTGATTTGGCCATCGGCAACGTGGTGGGCAGCAACCTGCTCAACCAGCTGGTGATCCTGGGGGTTTGCGGCGTCTTCTCCGGCGAGGGGCTGCTGGTGGATCCGGCGGTGATCAGCCGGGATCTGCCGGTGATGGTGCTCACCACCCTGGCCCTGCTGCCCATCCTCTGGACCCGGGGGGTGGTGACCCGACTGGAGGGGGGCATCCTGGTGGGCCTCTACGGGCTCTATCTGGCTGAGCAGGTGCTCTCCGAGACCTTGACCACGGCCCAAGATGAATTTCGGTTTGTGGTTCTGGTGGTTGTGCTGCCCTTGGTGCTGGTGTTTTTTGTCTGGCAGATGCTGCGCTGGCGGCTGCAGCGCCCCGCCTGAACAAACCTTGGGCCCCCACTGCTGGCAAACTGCCCGCAACTAAAGACACCTGATGCCGTCCAGATTTACATTCGCCATTCCCCTGATCGCCGCCCTGGCCTTGGTGGGCTGCGCCGGCGATGGCGGCGGCATCCAGAGCCAGAAGATGGCGGCAATTAAGGGCAGGGGCACCCTCAACTGCGGCGTGGACGGCAAGCTGCCGGGCTTCAGTTTTGTGGGGGCTGACGGTAGTTACAGCGGCCTGGACGTCGACATCTGCAAGGCCACGGCGGCTGCGGTGCTGGGTGATCCCGCCAAGGTGACCTACCGCGACCTCAGCTCCTCCGAGCGCTTTGCAGCCCTGGGCAGCGGCGAAGTGGATCTGCTCTCCCGCAACACCACCATGACCCTCAGCCGCGATGCGCCTGGCGGCAATGCTCTTGCCTTTGCCCCCACCACCTTCTTTGACGGTCAGGCCGTGCTGGTGCCCGCCAGCAGCGGTATCAAATCCCTCAAGGACGTTGCCGGTAAGCCGATCTGTGTGGAGACAGGAACCTCCACAGAGCTCAACCTGGCCGACCGGATGCGGGAGCTCAATGCCACCTACACGCCGCTGAAGTTCCAGTCGGGTGATCAGACCTTTGCGGCCTATCTGCAGGGTCGTTGCGTGGCTGTCACCTCTGATCGCTCCCAGTTGGCGGCCAAGCGAACCGGCTTCCCCAACCCCGCCGAGCACCTCCTGCTCCCCGACATGTTGAGCAAGGAGCCCCTCAACCCCGCCACCATCAATGCCGATCCGGCCTGGGCCGATGCCGTGCGCTGGGTGGTCTACAGCCTTATCCAGGCCGAGGAAATGGGCATCACCGCCGCCAACATCGACGCCAAGCTGGCAGAGGCCAAAGCCAACAAAAACCTTGCCCAGCTACGCCGTTTCCTCGGTGTCGAGGGCGACCTTGGCAAGCAGCTCGGCCTGCCCGCCGATTTCGTTGTCAAAACAGTGAAGGCCGTGGGGAACTATGGCGAGGTGTTTGAGCGCAATGTGGGGCAGGGCTCGCCCCTCAAGCTCGAGCGAGGTGTCAACCAGCAATGGCTCAAAGGGGGCCTGATGTATTCGCCCCCATTCCTGTGAGGGCGTTGAGTTCCGGTTCGCTGCCATGACCAGCCCATCTGCAGCCCCCCCCTGGTGGCGCAATCGCCGCTACCTGCCCTGGTTGGTCCAGGGGGTGGTGGCCCTGGCGGTGGGAGTGGTGGTGGCCTTCCTGCTCACCAACCTGCTGCTCAATCTCACCGCCCGGGGCCTGCTGCTCAGCTGGAGCTGGTTGGGCCAACCGGCGGGATTCGATCTGGCCGAAACGATCCTGCCCTTTGATGCCAGCCTTCCCTACTGGAGAGCAATGTTGGCGGGGCTTGTCAACACCCTGCGGGTGGTGATTGCAGGCTTGGTGGGGGCCACGGTGCTGGGCACCCTGATCGGCACTGCTTCCTTCAGCAGCAATGGGCTGTTGCGGGGCCTGGCCCGGGTGTATGTGGAGGTTATTCGCAATATTCCCCTGCTGCTGCAGCTGATCTTCTGGTATTTCGTGGTGTTCCTGGCCCTGCCGAATGGCACCGATGCGATCCAGCTGCCGGGGCTGGTGCTGGCCAAGTCTGGGCTGTTTCTGGGGGATCCCCAACTGGTGAATGGGGTTTGGCAGGCCCCCGTGCGCTTCACCGTGGAATTTGGGGCCCTGCTCACGGGGCTGGTGGTGTACACCGCCGCCTTCATCGCTGAGGTGGTGCGGGGCGGCATTGCTTCGGTGCCCAAGGGGCAGTGGGAGGCGGCCAGCTCCCTGGGGTTCGCCCCCCTGCTGACCCTGAGGCGCATAGTTTTGCCCCAGGCCCTGCGGGTGATCGTGCCCGGTCTCAACAGCCAGTACATCTCCCTGGCCAAGAACTCCTCCCTGGCCGTGGCCTGTGGCTTCACCGACCTCTATTCCGTCTCGGAAACCACCCTCAACCAGACCGGCCGGGCCGTGGAGGTGATGCTGATCCTGCTGGGCTCCTATCTGGTGATCGACCTGGTGATCTCAGCCCTGATGAATGGCCTCAACGGCCTCGTGCAACTCAAGGAGCGCTAGAAGATGGCCCCTGCACCTCCTGCGACGCTTCGCCCAGGGCCCTGGCAGTGGCTGCGCCGCGAACTGTTTGGCAGTCGCATCGATGGCCTCATCTCCATAGCCCTGCTCGGCTTCCTGGTGGCCGCGGCCCTGGGCTTGGCTAAGTGGGCCCTGTTCCAGGCCCAGTGGACGGTGATCAGAGCCAACAGCACCCTGTTTGCGGTCGGGCGTTACCCGCTGGAGCAGCAGTGGCGCCTCTGGCTGCTCACCACCCTGCTGGCCCTTGCCACCGGGCTCAGCTGGGGCCTGCTGCGAGCATTGCCCCGTTCCGGTACCTCCGGACCTCCCCCCATCCTGTGGCCCCGCAACGACCGCTGGGCCGCGGCGATTCTGGTGTTGCTAGGCCTCTGGCGCCCCCTGGCTCTCCAGTTAACCCTGGCCATCCAGCTGCGCTGGTGGGCCATCACCGCCCTGCTGCTGTTGGCCCGCTGGGCCGCTGGCCGCTGGGGCCAGGCCCTTCCCCCCCTGGTGCGGCGGCTGATTCCGCTGATCTGGCCCCTGCTCTACCTGGTGGGGATGGTGCTGATCAGCGGCGGCCTCGGGCTCGTGCAGGTGGCGCCCTCGGACTGGGGCGGGCTGCTGCTAACCCTGCTGATGGCCACCTTCGCGATCCTGCTGTGTTTCCCCCTGGGGTTGCTGCTGGCCCTGGGGCGGCGCAGCAACCTGCCCCTACTGCGCTGGGGCTCGCTGCTCTACATCGAGTTCATCCGCGGCGCCCCGCTGATCACCTTGCTGTTTCTGGGCCAGAACATCCTCGGCTTTCTGCTGCCCGGCGGTCTGGCCCCGGATCGGGTCTGGCGGGCGGCCTGGGTGCTCACCTTCTTCGCTGCCGCCTATGTGGCCGAAGCTGTGCGGTCCGGCTTGGCCGCCGTACCGGCGGGCCAACTGGAGGCGGCCCGCTCCCTGGGGCTGTCCATGCCCTTTGCCCAGATCCACGTGGTGCTGCCCCAGGCCATGAGGGTGGCCCTGCCTGCCACCGTGGGCCAGTTTATTTCCCTGCTTCAGGACACCACCTTGCTCTCCCTGATCGGTCTGCTGGACTTGTTGGGCACCGCCCGTACTGTGATGGCCAATCCGGCCTTCCTGGGCCGCAATGCGGAGGTCTATCTCGTGCTGGCGGTGCTGTTCTGGTGCTGCTGCGCCGCCCTGGGACTGGGCAGCCGGGCCCTTGAAACCCGTCTCAATCCAAACCTCGCTCCTTCCCGATGACCAGCCCTGCAGCCGTGATGATCGAGGCCCGCGGGGTCGAGAAGTGGTATCCCAATGGCTTCCATGCCCTGCGGGGAGTGGACCTCACCGTGCACCAGGGCGAGGTGGTGGTGATCATGGGGCCCTCGGGTTCCGGCAAGAGCACCTTCCTGCGCACTTTCAACGCCCTGGAGGATTTCCAGCAGGGCTCGATCGAGGTGGATGGCATCCCCCTCAGTGATGACCTGCGCCAAATCGACGCCGTGCGCCGCGAGGTGGGGATGGTGTTCCAGCAGTTCAACCTCTTCCCCCACCTCAGCGTGCTCGAAAACCTCACCCTGGCGCCGGTGCTGGTGCGCAAGCTCCCCAAGCAGGTGGTGCAGCGCCGCGCCCTCGAGCTGCTGGATCGGGTGGGCATCGCCGAGCAGGCCCACAAATATCCGGGCCAGCTCTCCGGCGGCCAGCAGCAGCGGGTGGCGATCGCCCGTTCGCTCTGCATGGAGCCGCGGGTCATGCTCTTCGATGAGCCCACCAGCGCCCTCGACCCCGAGATGGTGCAGGAGGTGCTGGAGGTGATGCAGGGCCTGGCCCAGGACGGCATGACCATGGTGGTGGTGACCCACGAGGTGCGCTTTGCCCGTCAGGTGGCCCACCGGGTTGTGCTGATGGATGGGGGGGTGGTGGTGGAGATCGCCCCGCCGGAGCAGTTTTTCAGCAACCCCCAACACGAGCGCAGCAAGCAGTTCCTCAGGCAGATCGGCTAGTCCCGCTAAAAGGTCAGACGGATCAGAGCCCGAACCAGCGGCAGATCAGCCAGGGCACCGTTACGGTCATGGCGATGGTGAGCGGGAAGCCATAGCGGGCGATGTCGAGGAAGCGATAGCGGCCTGGGCCGAACACCATCAGGTTGGTCTGGTAGCCGACTGGACTCAGAAAGCTCTGGCTGGCGCCAAATAGCACGGCGTATATGAATGCCATGGGCGGCTGGTCAAGCCCCTGGGCCAGCTGACCGGCGATCGGAATCACCATGGCCACGGTGGCGGCGTTACTCATCACCTCGGTGAGCAGGGTGGTGAACAGGAAAACCACCAGAAGCGCCGCATACACCGGCCAGTCGTGCAGCCCTGCCAGCAATCCCTGGGCCAGGGCGGCGGCCAGACCTGTTTTTTCGAGGGCCACGCTGAAGCTCCCCAGGGAACCGAGCAACAGGATCACGTCGAGCCGGATGGCCCGCTGCAGGTCTCCTGGGCGCAGGCATCCAGTGGCGACCATCGCCACAGTGCCGAGCAACACCGCCGCCACCAGGGGAATGATCTCGAGGCTCGGCAGCAGGAGCACCAGTGCGGCGATCAACAGGGCAACCCACTTGCGGCTCACCGTGGGCAGATCCTTTTCCAATTGCTCCAGCACCACCAGATCGTTGTTGGCCTGCAGGCCGCGGATGGCGTCCTTCGGGCCCTGCAGCAGCAGCACATCCCCCTCCCGCAGCGCTGCCCGACCCAGGCGCTCCCGCAGAACTGCGTTGCCGCGTCGCAGGGCCAGCACCGTGACGTTGTAGCGCTGGCGGAAGCGCAGATCCCGCAGGCAATCCCCGGCCAGGGTGGAGCCGGAGGGCAGCAGAACCTCAACCAGGCGTTGGTTGTTTTGCTGATCGGGAAGGATCTGCTCCTCCGGCATCGGAGCGAGAATCACAGTGTGTTCCTGCTGGAGGCGCAGCAGGTCTTCACGGCTGCAGCGCAGTAGCAGTCGATCGCCCAGCATCAGAGTGCGGTCAGCCAGGGGCGGCAGAAAGCGCTCGCTGGCACGATGCAGCTCCAGCACGTCGACATCGAAGCGCCGCTGGAGGCGGCTGCCATGCAACGACTGGCCGATCAGTTCAGAGCCCGCCGGGATCTTCACCTCGGTGAGGTAGCCGCTGCTGGAGAGATCGGCGAGCAGATCGTCATCATTGCGGCCGCGATCCGGCAGGAAGCGATCAGCCAGTAGCACCATCACCAAGCTCCCCACCAGCCATACCCCTATTCCGATCGGGGTGAAGTCAAACAACCCAAAAGCGCCATAGCCCAGCTTGCTGCTCACCTCACTGGCCAGCAGGTTCACCGAACTGCCCAGCAGGGTCATCGTGCCGCCCAGCACAGTGGCAAAAGAGAGCGGCAGCAGCACCTTGGAAGGAGAGATGCCGCGGCGCTGGCACCAGCCCTCCACCACCGGCAACAGGCTTGCCACGATCGGGGTATTGGGGACGAACGCCGATACCGGAGCGACCGCCGCCACCATCACCGCGATCATGCGCTTGGGGCTGCGCACCGCGTCGGAGCCGATCAGGGCGCGCAGACGATCCAGACCGCCGCTGCGAAGCAGGCCAGCGGAGAGCGCAAAAAGACCCATCAGGGTAATAAGGGCAGGGCTGCCGAAGCCCTCCACCGCCTCGCTGGGCTTGAGCACGCCGCCAACGATCAGCAGGGCTGCCGCCAGCAGTCCTGTGATCTCCGGAGCCAGCCAGCCGGTCACGAACAGCACGATTGACCCCGCTAGCACCAGCAGGGTGGTCAGGGCACCGGGTTGGAGCAGGGCGGCAAGAAAGTCAGCCATGGGAAATCAAGCCTATTTTAACTCTACATCAGTAAACCTATTAACATTTAGACCTACCAGAGGTCGGTTCTTTCTTTCGGGCTGATGTCTCGCTCGCGCCGGGCTTTTGTGGCTTGGCGTTGGCTGGCTA
>NZ_JAGQCR010000018.1:0-23532 GCF_024346295.1 Cyanobium sp. BA20m-14 | reverse complement strand
CCCGCCAGCCAAGCCGGCGGGGGCCACTCGCCGGGATCCGGAAATGAGCGCGGCGGCCATCGGCTCAAGAAAGCGCAGCTGCCTCACCACACCATCGCCGCCACGGAAAGCGCCCGCGCCCCCCGAGCCCGGGCGAATCGCAAACCGTTCCACCCTGATCGGATAGCGGCTTTCGAGAATCTCCGGATCGGTGAGCCGCGAATTGGTCATGTGACTCTGCACCGCGGAGGCCCCGGCAAAGGGCCCACCGCCTGGCCGGCGACCGGCGCCGGTGCCGCCGCAGATCGTTTCGTAGTACTGAAGCTGGGCATTGCCGAAGCTGAGGTTGTTCATCGTGCCCTGGGCAGCCGCCTGCACCCCAAGCGCCAGGAACAGTGCATTGGTGGCCGCCTGGGAGATTTCCACATTGCCCGCCACCACAGCCGCTGGAGCAAGCGGATGGAGCAGGGAACCCTCCGGCACCACCAGGTCAATGGGCTCGAAGCAGCCGGCGTTGAGCGGAATCTCCTCCCCCACCAGGCAACGGAAGACATAGAGCACCACCGCCTTGGTGACGGCCAAGGGGGCATTGAGATTGCCATCGTGCTGGGGGGAGGTGCCGCTGAAATCCACCCGGGCCCGGCGTGCCGCCACATCGATCTGCACGGCCACCCGGATCTGGCCGCCATGGTCGAGCTCCACCTGGGCCCCATAGGTATCCGAGGCCTGGCCGCTGCCTAGCCCTGCAATCACCCGGGCCACCGCCTCTGCCCCATTGGCCAGCACATGGGCCTGATAGGCCCGCACTTCCTCCAGGCCATGGCGGCCAATCAGTCGCTGCAGCCCATCGACCCCCAGGCGATTGGCTGCAGCCTGGGCCTGGAGATCGGCGAGCAATTGGTCGGGGTTGCGCACCGGATGGCACCCCGCTGCGAAGCGTTGCCGCCAGCTGGCCTCCTCGAAACCGCCATCGGTGAGAAACAGGACGTTGTCCAGCAGCAGGCCCTCATCGGCGATGGTGCGGCTGAAGGCCGGCATCGAGCCCGGGGTGATTCCGCCCACATCGGCGTGGTGGCCCCGCGAGGCCACAAAGAACAGGGGGGACCCATCGACAAACACTGGTGTGATCGCCGTGATGTCCGGCAGGTGGGTACCGCCGTTGTAAGGGTTGTTGGAGAGCACCACGTCCCCTGGCGCCAGGGGGGGGCGATCGCCGCGGGCGATGGCCTCCAGCAAGCTGGCCACGCTGTCGCCCATCGAGCCCAAATGGACCGGGATATGGGGGGCATTGGCCACCAGTCGGCCGGCGCCATCAAAGAGGGCGCAGGAGAAATCGAGCCGCTCGCGGATATTCAACGAGCGGGCGCTCTGCTGCAGCCTCACCCCCATCTGCTCCGCAATGGCGGAGAAGCGGTGGTTGTAGAGCTCCAGCAGGGTGGGGTCTGCCCCTACGGCAGGGCGAGCGGAAGCACCAGGGCAGGCCAGGGGGGAAGCCAGCCGCTCCAGCAGCAGGGCCCCGTCAGCTAGCAGCTGCGCCTGCCAACCGGGCTCCAGCACGGTGGTGGTGGTCAGATCCACCACCAGGGCAGGGCCCTCCAGGTGTTGGCCAGACTGCAGCTGGGACCTCCGCCAGAGGGGCACCGCCTGCCAGCCGGCCTCCTCCCCCAGCCAGAGGCGGCTGGTTTGGGCCAAGGGAGGCATGCCGGCAGGCCCATCCGGCCGGGGGGAGCCCATTGGCATGGACCCTGCCGCCGGGGGCACCGGGGTAGCCGGAGTCAGCTCCACCAGCAGCCGTTCCACGATCAAATCGTCGCCACCGGGGCGGTAGCCATAGCGCTGCTGGTAGCTCTCAGCAAAGGCCTCCTGCAGCTCAGCCACCCCAGCCCCTGCGCTGGGCTCCTGCAGCGACCAGCCCACCTCTAGCCCCTGCTCGCTGCCGGCCGCCCGGATCTCCAGCCGCACCCCAACCCGGGGCGGCATCGCCGGGGGGCCAAGCCCGGCAAGGGCCCCGGCAACGAGCTCGGCACCCTGCTGCCGCAACAGGGGCAAGGAGGCGGGCCGCAGGGGCAAGCGGGGCGAGCACTCCAGCAGCCGGGCCCGCTCGGCCATGCCCAGGCCGTAGGCAGACAGCACCCCGGCCAGGGGGTGGAGCAGCACCCGCTGCAGGCCCAGCAGCTCGGCCAGGCGGCAGGCGTGCTGACCTCCTGCTCCGCCGTAACTCACCAGCAGGGCCTCGCGCAGGTCGTGGCCGCGCTGAATTGAGATCCGGCGCAGGGCCTCAGCCATGGTTTCCACCGCGATCTGGAGGGCGCCGGCCGCCACCCGCTCCGGCGTGATGCCTGGGGCCGCCGCCGCCATGGCAGTGGCCAGCTCGGAGAAGCGCTGCCGCACCGCCTCTCCATCGGCGGGTTGGTCGGCGGTGGGACCAAACACCGCCGGCAGGGCGGCGATCGGCAGCCGGCCCAGCAGCAAATTGGCATCGGTGATCGTGGCCGGCCCGCCGCGGCGGTAAGCCGCCGGCCCCGGATCTGCCCCGGCTGAGGCCGGCCCCACCTGCAGCCGCTGGCCATCGAAACGCAAGATTGATCCCCCACCGGCTGCCACCGAGTGAATGGGCAGCATCGGAGCCTGGAGCTGCAGCCCGACGATCTCGGTGCAGGGGCTGCGCTCCCAGGCCAGATCCCCCCGCCGCCCGTCGAAATGGAAGACATCGGTGGAGGTGCCCCCCATGTCGAAGCCAACGATGGGCATGGGCGGCAGGCCCGCGAGCCCCAGGGCCCGCTGGGCCACGGCCACCGCCCCCACCATGCCGCCGGCGGGTCCCGAGAGGATCGTGTCCTTGGCCAGCAGCTCCTGGGGATCCGCCAGGGTTCCGCTGGAACACATCACCCGCAGCCGGGTTGCTGGCCCCAATGCCAGCTGCACTTGGCGCAAGTAGCGCCGCAGCACCGGCGCCACCGCCGCCTCCACCAGGGCGGTCTGGCCGCGGGGCAACAGCCGGGGTTGGCTGCTGAGCCGGTGGGAGATCACCACGGCCTCAAACCCCAGGGGCGCAAGCCAATCCCCCAGCCTTTGCTCATGGCAGGGATTGCGGGTGCTGTGCAGCAGGGCAACGGCGCAGCTGCTGAAGCCGTCGGCCTGGGCAAGGCGCAGCGACTGGCCCAGTTGCTCCGTGAGCTGCAGGGGCTCGAGCTCGGCGCCGTCAACCGCCAGGCGCCCCTCCACCTCCAACACCCGAACCCGCAGGGGCTGGGGCCGCTCGATCGCCAGGGCAAAAAGATCGGGGCGGTGCTGATCGCCGATGCTGAGCAGGTCGGCAAAGCCGCGGTTGATCAGCAGCACCACGCCAGCGCCACGCTGCTCCAGCAGGGCATTGGTGGCCACGGTGGTGCCCAGGCGCACCTCCTGCACCAGGCCCTCCGGCACGGGCTGACCCGGCGCCAGGCCCAGCACGGCCCCGATCGCCTTCACCGCCGGGTCGACCGGGCAATCGGCCTGCACCGACAGCACCTTGCGCACCGCCAGCTCGCCGGTGGGGCTGCAGCCCACCACATCGGTGAAGGTGCCGCCCCGGTCGATCCAGAACCGCCAACCGGGGGTTGGGCAGGCCGGCTGCACTGGCTCAGCGGTAATTCTCAAACTGGAGCGGCACCTCCACGTCCTGGGCCTTGAGCAGGTTGATGGCCTGCTGCAGGTCGTCCTTGTTCTTGCCAGTGATCCGCAGGCTGTCGCCCTGGATCGAGACGGTGACCTTCTTGAGCTCGTCCCGCACGGTTTTGCTTAGCTGCTTGGCCAGCTCCGAGCTGAGCCCCTTGCGCAGTTTCACCACCTGCTTGACGCGGTTGCCGCCCACGGGCTCGGGGGTCTGGAAGTCGAAGATCTTCAGCGAGAGATTGCGCTTGGTGGCCTTCTGGCGCAGCACATCCTCCACGGCCTGGAGGGTCATGTCGCTGGCGGTGGTGATCGTGAGGCTGGTTTCCTCCACGTCTATCTCGGTGGCCGAATCCTTGAGGTCGTAGCGGGTGCCGACGTCGCGGCGCACCTGGTCAATCGTGTTGACGAGCTCCTGGCGATCAAAATCACTCACCACATCGAAGGAATAGGTGTCGGCCATGGGGCTGGTTCGGCTGGACGAAGACGTCTGCGGATCGTAGATGCGGCCTGCCAACCTGGACCCACAGTCCGCTCCGCCAGCCGCCATGACCGCCAACCTCGCCCCCTTTGCCTGGTCGTTGTTGCTGGCCGCCGGTGTGGTGGTGTTCAGCACGGTGCCCCTGGGTGCCGCCCGCTCCCAGGCCAATTTCAAGATGGAGGATCTGGCGGCACCGCGGGCGATGTTCGAGCGGCTGCCGGCATGGGGCAAGCGGGCCGCCTGGGCCCATCAGAACTGCTTTGAGGCCCTCACCCTGCATGCCCCGGCGGCCCTGCTCTGCCTGGTGGCGGGAGTGAGCAGCCCGGTGGCGCTCGCGGCCGCCTGGATCCATCCAGCCCTGCGGCTGGCCTACATCGGTGTCTACGTGGGCAACGTGCCTGCCGTCCGCGGCTTGTGCTGGGCCGGAGGGCTGGTGTGCACGGGGGTGCTCTACGCCGAAGGCCTGAAGGCTGTGCTTGCTGGCTGAACTAGTCGAAGAACATGACGCTCACCACCTTGCCCATGTCTTCGGCCACACGGCAGCTGGCCAGGAGGGTCTCGCTGTCGTGGAAGGCGTAGCAGATCAGCTGGTCACAGCGAGTGATGATCTCGTGGTTGCAGAGGC
This sequence comes from Cyanobium sp. BA20m-14, assembly GCF_024346295.1. Classification (NCBI taxonomy): domain Bacteria; kingdom Bacillati; phylum Cyanobacteriota; class Cyanophyceae; order Synechococcales; family Prochlorococcaceae; genus Cyanobium; species Cyanobium sp. BA20m-14. The sequence goes on along the minus strand of NZ_JAGQCR010000018.1, from coordinate 18,796 downwards.
TGCTGGCCATCGGCAGGGGCAGTTCGTCGTGCTCGGGCTTCTCCACCAGGTGCAGCACCTGCTCCAGCTGCTCCCGGGATTCGCCTGGCTGGCGATCCAAGCTCTGGGGCAGCAGCACGGTGAGCCGGGCCGGATCAATCTCCAGCACGCTGCGGATCACGGCCGCATTCACCCCCTGGGAGCCGGAGGTGATCAGGTTGTGCCCCTCCTGGGCCAGGGAGCGGGCCACCAGCTCCACCAGATGGATCGAAACCACAGGCACGTGGCGACTGCCCAGGATGGCAATCCGGCGTTTGCCTCGGTCCTGGAGCATGGCCAGTTCCTGGGCAAGGGTGTCGATCCGGCCCAATGCCGGAAGATCAAGGGACCGGGTCACCTGTAGCCCTCTGCCTGCACCCCGAAAATAGCAGCGTTATTTAGCCAGCGCGGGCAACTGCAATCTCGTGAACAGCCGCTCAAAATCGCAGTGCTCTGCCACCAACCGAAAGGCAAAGCTGGCCTTGACAGCCTCGTGCAGACGCACGTGACCAAATGCCTGCTCAATCACTTCCACGGTGGTGAGGGTGTCGTGTTCCACCTTGAGCAGGGGCACCTCCAGTTCCTCGGCCCGGTTGATCAGCTGGGGCAGGGGCTCTGCGGCCCCTGTGAGGATCAGACATTGGGTTGATGCCTCCAGGGCAGCCAGCTGGATATCGGTGCGGTCCGCACCGGTCACAACCGCCATGTTGCGGCGGCGACGGAAAAATTCCATCGCCGAGTTGACATTCATGGCTCCGATTGAGAGGGTTTCAACCAGCAGGTCGAGCCGCTCGGGGCAACAGAGCACCTTGGCCCCGAGCCGCAGAACCAGCTCCTCCACCGTGACACTGCGCAGCAGGGGGCTCTGGGGCATCACCCCCAGCACCGGCAGTCCCAACCGCTCCAGGGCAGGCACCATGTCGGCGCGCAGGGGCCCAACCAGCTGGGGTTGAACGGCATTGAGCACCACCCCGGCCAGACGGTCACCCAGCCGGGCCCGAGCCGCCAGCAGGGGATCAACGCTGCTGCTGTCTACCCAGGGATGCACCAGCAGCACCTGGGCCCCCATCCCCTCAGCCAGCTGGGGCAGGCTGAGGCCGTAGAGCAAGCCCTCATCCATGCTGCCGCCAGCTTCCAGCAGGGTGAGGCCATCGCTAAAAGCTGCCAGCTGCAAACTCTGTTCGCTGAAGCCCGCCCCCGGATCCAGGTTGCCCTGCAACAAACGCTGCTGGGCCTGCTGGGGATCGGCAACCTGGAGGGAGGGGATCAGCTGGCTGTCAGGCAGCCCCAGGGTGGCCCCCACAAAGCGCACATCCGCGTCGAGCAGTGGGGTACCAACCGGCATCTCGGCGGGGGAATCCAGGCTGGTGGCCAGGGGCTTGCCGAAGCGAACCTCTACCCCTTGGCGGAGCAGCTGGCGGGCCAGCCCGAGCACCACGGCGGATTTGCCGCTAAAGGGTTCACAGGAACCAACCAGCAAGGTGGGGGCCATCGGGTCAACCTCGCTGGGGCTCAGCTGGTGGGAATTTAGGCGGTTGTTTCCATACCGACCTGCTCCATGCTGGCGCGTCAGGGGTCGTTAGCGCCAGGCTCATGTCGAGTTGCCAGGATCAATGCACCGTTGCCGTCACAGGGGCAAGTGGCAGCTTCGGCAGGGCCCTGCTGCGTCGCTGGCCCCGCCAGGATGTCCACCTGGTGGGGCTCACCAGCAGCCCAGAGCCGCTGGATCTGCGCGATGAAGCCGGAGAGCCGATCCCCCTCGAGCAGGTGGTCTGGCGGATCGGCGAGGAGTGGGCCCTGCGGCCGGTGCTGGAAAGGGTGGATGTGCTCGTGCTCAACCATGGCATCAACCAACCCCAGGCCCGCAGCCGCGCAGCCACCGGCCAGGCCCTGGAGGTGAACGCCCTCAGCAGCTGGCGGCTGCTGGAAGTGTTTGCCGAGGTCGTGCAGCAACGCGCCGGCGCCCGCCGCCAGGCAGAGGTTTGGGTCAACACCTCCGAAGCGGAGATCCAGCCGGCCCTGAGCCCGCTCTACGAGCTCAGTAAACGGCTACTGGGAAACTTGGTGAGCCTGCGGGCCCTAGACCTCGGCGGCAGCCAGGGGCCGCTGCGCATCCGCCGGTTAGTGCTGGGGCCCTTCCGCTCGGCCCTCAACCCAATTGGCTTGATGGGGGCCGATTTCGTGGCCGCCCAGGTGCTGGCCCAGGCCCGGCTGGGCTGCAACCTGATCATCGTCAGCCCCAACCCGCTCACCTACGTGTTGATGCCGCTCAGCACCCTGAGCCGCTGGCTCTACTGCCGGCTGGTGACGCGGGCTGCTGACGAGAGCTGAGGGCTAAGACTGAGGGCTAAGGGCTGAGCTGGCCTAGAAATCCCGGTCGGTGAGAATCTCGCAACCGTCGCTGCCAACGGCGATGGTGTGCTCCCACTGGGCCGACCAACTGCCATCGGCCGTCACCACGGTCCAGCGGTCCTTAAGGGTGCGGCAGGCCTTGCTGCCGGCATTGAGGATCGGCTCCACGGCCAGGGTCATGCCCGAACGCAGCTTCATGTTGGGCAGATCCCTGGTGCGGAAATTGAACACCGATGGCTCTTCGTGCAGGTTGCGGCCAACCCCATGGCCGGTGTAGTCCTCGACCACGGCGAAGCCGTGGGCTTCGACGTGGTCTTGAACGGCGCCGGCGATATCCAGCAGGGTGTTGCCCGCCTTGATTTGGGCCAAGCCCCGCATCAGGGATTCCTGGGCCACGCGGCAGAGGGTCTGGGCTTCCTCACTGGCACCTTGGCCGACGCAGAGGCTCACACAGCTGTCCCCGTGGTAGCCGTCGAAGTAGGCCCCCGTATCGATCTTGAGCAGGTCGCCGGCCTGGATCACCCGCTTGCTGCTGGGGATGCCGTGCACCACCTCGTTATTGATCGAAGCGCAGATGCTGGCAGGGAAGCCGTGGTAGCCCTTAAAGCTGGGAGTGGCTCCCATTTCGCGGATGCGCTTTTCGGCATGTGTGTCGAGATCGCCGGTGGTCATGCCAGGGGCCGCCAGCTCCAGGAGCTCACGCAGCACCGTGGCCACGATCCGGCTGGCCTGGCGCATCGTGGCGATCTCCCGGGCGCTCTTGATCTCCACGCCCCGTCTGCCCTTCTGGATGCGAGGGCCTGTCTCCAGGACTGGGGTTTTGGTGGTAGCCAGCAGATCGGCAAACAGATTCATGCTGGGAGCTCGAGCCGCGATGGACACATCTGGAGATCAAGCTACCAATGGCGGGGAGGCGCTGCGGGCTCCCCGCCGGCCGGTACACTGAGGGATTGGCCAGGCCTAAGCGGAGTTGAGATGGCAACGGAGACGACCGACAACCAGACCGAGATCCAGACCGAGAACCAGCCGGAAAATCCAGCTGAGATTCCTGAAACCGGTCCAGTGGCGGTGAAAACCAAGGTCACCACTGGCAAACTCAGCGCCCAGGAGCTGATTCGAGCCTTCGAGGCCGAACAACTGAAGAGCGAGTTGCCCGAGATTTATGTGGGCGACACCGTGAAGGTGGGCGTGCGGATCCGTGAGGGCAACAAGGAGCGCGTCCAGCCCTACGAGGGCGTGGTTATTGCCAAGCGCCACGGCGGTCTCAACGAGACCATCACCGTGCGGCGCATCTTTCAGGGCATCGGCGTGGAGCGGGTCTTCATGCTGCACAGTCCCCAGGTGGCCTCCGTGAAAGTGGAGCGCCGCGGTAAGGTGCGTCGGGCGAAGCTCTTCTATCTGCGTGATCGGGTGGGTAAAGCCACACGGGTCAAGCAACGCTTCGATCGCTGAGGCTGCGGCGGGTCTGCCCATATGTCTGGAGAGTTTCTCCCCAGACGTATTGGTTCCCACCCATTGGCCTCATGTTTACGGGGCATCGGCATTGCGCCGTTAGTTCAGTTGGTAGAACGCAGGTCTCCAAAACCTGATGTCGGGGGTTCAAGTCCTCCACGGCGCGTTCGATGCTCCAATCTGCAGTTTCCTGGTTTCGAGCATGGAGTTGGATTTACAACCCGGAGATGTGGTGAAGGTGCTCGAGTCAGCGGCTCTGGGCTGGGTACGAGCCCGCGTGATCCGGGTCAAGTCCGGTGGTCGAGTGGTGGTTCAAAGCGACCAGGGGCGTGAATTCACCGCCCGTGGCAACCAGGTGCGTCTGATCGAGCCCGCCGGATTCAGGCCCTGAGGGGCCGTTGACGGCGGGCAGGGTGGCGATGGATACTTCTTAAGTCAGTGAGTCGGCGCAATCGGGCCTGCCCCGAATCGGACTCCTGACTGGGATTCAGGCTGGAAAACCAGACTGAGTATTCAAATTAGACCAGATTTGGGACTGTAGTTCAACCGGTTAGAGCACCGCCCTGTCACGGCGGAAGTTGCGGGTTCGAATCCCGTCAGTCCCGTTTATTAAATCCGAGCCAGTTTATTGAATCGGAGCCCGTTCACTGAATCGGAGAACGTCTGCGTGAAGTTTGCCAGTGCAGCTGGATCTGCGGTGCGGGTACGCCTGGCCCCCAGCCCCACGGGAACCCTGCACATCGGCACGGCCCGCACTGCAATGTTCAACTGGCTGTTCGCCCGCCGCCAGGGCGGCCAGTTTCTACTGCGCATCGAAGACACCGACAGCGCCCGCAGCAAGCCCGAATACACCGCCAACATCCTCGAAGGGCTGCAGTGGCTCGGGCTGGACTGGGATGGCGAGCCCGTCATCCAGAGCGAGCGGATCGGCGAGCACCGGGCCGCGATCCAGCAGCTACTGGATAGCGGCCACGCCTACCGCTGCTTCGCCAGCGAAGCGGAACTCACCGCCATGCGGGAGCAACAGGCCGCCCACAAGCAGGCCCCCCGCTACGACAATCGCCACCGCGACCTGAGCGCCGAGCAGCAACAGGCCTACATCGCCGAGGGGCGCCAGGCCACGATCCGCTTCCGCATCGCCGACGCCGCCAGCATCACCTGGAGCGACCTGGTGCGCGGGGAGATGGCCTGGAAGGGCAGCGACCTGGGCGGTGACATGGTGATCGCCCGCCGGGCCCCGGCCGATCAGATCGGCGATCCGCTCTACAACCTGGTGGTGGTGGTGGACGACATCTCCATGGCCATCAGCCACGTGATCCGCGGCGAAGACCACATCGCCAACACCGCCAAGCAGCTGCTGCTCTACCAGGCCCTCGCCGCCGAGCCGCCGGTATTTGCCCACACACCCCTGATCCTTAACCAGGAGGGCAAAAAGCTCTCCAAGCGCGATGGCGTCACTTCGGTGAGCGAATTTCGGGCCATGGGCTACACCGCCGAAGCCCTGGCCAACTACATGACCCTGCTGGGCTGGTCGCCGCCGGAGGGCATGGGGGAACGCTTCAGCCTGGCCGAGGCGGCAGCGGTGTTTGACTTCGAGCGGGTCAACCGGGCCGGGGCCCGCTTCGACTGGGAGAAACTCAACTGGCTCAACGGCCAGGTGCTGCACGGCCTCGGCCCCGAGAGCCTGCGCCAGCAACTGCTGCCCCTGTGGGCCGAGCACGGCTGGGGCACCGAACCAGGCAGCGCCTGGGCTGATCCCGCCTGGCAGATTGACCTCTGCAGCCTGATCGGCCCCTCCCTCACCCTGCTGGCCGATGGGGTGGAGCAGGCCCGCCCCTTTTTCACCACCCCCGAGCTGGAGCAAGCCGCCGAAACCCAACTGGCCAACGACGGAGCCAGAGCTGCCCTGGAGGCCCTGCTGGAGAGCCTGCTGAAACTCCTGCCGGAGGCCCCCCTGGAGGCAGACCAGGCCCAGGCCCTGCTCCTGGAGGCGGCCATGGCGGCTGGAGTTAAAAAAGGGGTGATCATGAAGACCCTGCGAGCCGCCCTGCTGGGCAGCCTCCAGGGCCCAGACCTACTGACCACCTGGCTGTTGCTGCACCGCAGCGGCGCCGATCGGGTCCGGATCAGCCGCTGCCTCTAGGCCCAGGCGGCGGGCCAGGGGGCCGGCGCTGAGGCCCTGCAGGCCCACGGTGAGCAGGATCGTCAGAAACACAAGCCCCTGGAGGCGGCCGGCCCCCACAACTCCCGCCTGCTCGAGGCGAATGGCAAACAGGCTCGCCACGGCGGCGGTGACAATGCCCCTGGGCGCCAACCAGGCCAGCAGGGCCCGCTGGGGCAGGCTGAAATCCAGGCCCCAGGTGGCCAGGCCCACCGCCACGGGGCGCACCACAAGCATCAACACCAGCACGCAGGCCACCCCACCCCAGCCCAGGGGGCTGAGTTCGGCCCAGCTCACATCGGCGGCCAGCAAGGGGAAGAGCATGGTGATCGCCAGCTGGGCCAACTGACGGATCAACTCATCGAGCTCGGCCGCATCCGTATCCGGTCTGCGGCCGACCACCACCCCGGCGGCCACCGCCGCGGGCAGGCCCGATTCGGGCAGCCACAACTCGCAGCCGCTGAACATCAGAAAAAGACTGCCCAGGGTGAGCTGGAGCCGCAGGGCGCCGGCCGCCTGGGCGGGGATGCGGCTGAGGGCTTCGGCCAGCAACCAGCCACAGCCAGCCCCGATCAGCACCCCACCGCCAAGCCTTTGCAGCAGGCCCAGGGCCAGCTCCCGCCAGCCATGCAGATCGCCGAGGGCCAGCTCAAGCAGCAGCAGGGCCAGCACGGCCCCGATCGGCTCGAGCACCAGCCCCTCCCCCTCCAGCACCTCGCCCAGGGGGGATGCCAGGCGGATCTGGCGCACCAGTGGAGTCACCACGGTGGGGCCGGTGGCCAGCACGATGGCGCTGAACACCGCTGCCAGCGACCAGTTCAATCCCGCCAGCCAGTGGGCCGCGAGCAGGCCGGCCGCAAGGGCGAGCACCAGCCGCACCAGCACGATGCGCAGCACGGCTTGGCGGGTGCCGTCATCGGGCAGGCGCAGGTTGATGCCGCCATCGAACAGCACCAGGCTCACCAGCAGGCCCACCACCGTGCCCAGCCCTGCCCCGAGGTCGAGGGGTTCGACCAGGCCAAAGCCCGAGCGCCCGATCACCAGGCCGGCACTGAGCAGCAGCACCACCCCCGGCAGACCGGTGAGCCAGGCAAGCCCCTGGGCCACCGCACCGGCAAACACGGTGACGCCCCAGAGCAGCCCCAGCCGCTCAGGTGTCATTCATCAAGGGCATTGAACTTGGGCTCCACATGAATTCCAATCACCGCCACAGGCCTTACCACCAGATATTCACCCTCCAGATCCGCCAGCGGCACATTTACGAAAGTATCGGGAGCCGAAGTGGTCAGCACACTCCCGTACCACTGCTGAAAGGCCTCCAGGGTGTGGAAATGGACGGTTTCGCTCTGCCCCCCACTCAGGTGCAGATGAACGGCATAGCGGCGGGGGAGGGTAGACATGGGGTCTTGGCGGGCAACGGATTAGCGGGCAGGGTCTTGGAGGTCAGCAGTCCGGCAGTCTCCTCAGGATGGCCCAGGCTCCACGGGTTGGGATAGATGAGTGGCTGCAGTGCAACATCGCCTGCCCCATAGAGAGGATGGCGGGGCTGGCCCTAGGGCGGTTTGTGGGGATCAAGCGCCAGTGTCAAGCAAGTCCTTCAGGGAGGCCCAGGGAGGTGCGCAGCACTTCGAAAACCTTGGCGTGGGTGCTGGAGAAGCTCATCACACCGCGGTAGCGGGCCAGCCCGAGGGAGGCTTCGTCATAGTGCGTCGCCTCGATCTGAGAGCGATGGCAACGGAGAGCTGATAGTTGTTGAGAGGGTGCCACACCTCGTAGCCGAGAATGGTGCCGGGTAGGTGGGGCTCGCCTATGGATTCCTGATACCAGGGGCCGGCGGCACCGGCCACGGCGCTCATCACCAGCTCATGGATCAACTTGTGATCCGGGAATTGGTCACTGCTCGCATGCACAAACAGGATCTCCGGCCGCACCTCCCGGATGAGGTTGATCACGGCGATCTTGTGATCCCGCGAATACTGCGTCAGCCCATCAGCTGCGCGAAGGAAATGCACGCGCTCGGCCCCCAGCACCTCAGCAGCCCGGCGTGCTTCCTGCTCACGGGTGGCGGCCAGGGTTGCCCGATCGATCGTGCTGCTACCGGCTTCTCCTGAGGTCACGCACACATGGACAGCACTCCAACCCTTCTCAATCAGCTTGCGCACGGTGCCGCCGCAACCGAACTCAATGTCATCGGGATGGGCTCCGAAGGCGAGGATGGCCGCCATGGTCTAAGTCGCTGCTACACAACTTCTGATTTTTACCGATCTCTGACGATGGCCCATGTGCGGGGCGGCGGCCCCAGGTGAGCATCCGTTCGACTTGCATCGACAAAGGTTCAGCGCCCCCCCATAGTCAGGACGTCTTCGATCCTTGCTCCATGGCCGAGCTAAACCGCTCGATCACGCCCCTGATGCTTTGGGCGATGGGGGTGGGCTGTGCCTTCGCTGGATTGTTTTTCGGGTGGAATCTGGGGTTGGCCAGGGGGGGCACATTGGGACTTGGCTTGGCCCTGCTGGTGGTGGTGTCGATTCTATACCTAACCTTCACCTTGAGTTATGCCGAGCTTTCCTGCGCGATCCCGCGGGCGGGCGGAGTGATGTCCTATGCCGACCGTGCCCTTGGAAGGAGCTGGGGTTTCGGAGCAGGCATGGCCCAGAATGTGGGGTTTATTTTTGCACCACCAGCGATCGCCTTCGCCATCGGTGACTACCTTCATCTGTTTGCCCCAAGGCCACCCCTCCTCTCGATTGCCTTTGCTGCCTATATCTTATTTACCTGGCTAAATATCCGTGGTGTCAAGGCTGCTGCCATGGCAGAACTTATTATAACCGGACTAGCAGTGGCGTCACTAATCGTATTCTGCTTTGTTTCACTGCCGCACCTGCAACTGGAAAACCTGACAAGAGATGCCCTGCCCCATGGCTGGCAGGGCGCTGTGGCTGCCATTCCATTCGCCGTGTGGTGCTTTCTGGGGATCGAAGCCATTGCGAATATGGCAGAAGAGACAGTTAATCCCCAGCGCACATTACCAAAAGCATTTATCGCGGCATTTCTCACGCTGGCCGTGCTGGCCCTACTCACGTTCATTGGTGCCACTGGGGTAGATGGCTGGCAGACAATTGTGTTCAAGCTTGATGGCAGCGTTTCGGATTCTCCCATGCCCATGGCCCTTGCCAAGGTAATGGATGCCCACCATCCCCTCTACCAATTGCTTTACGTGGCCGGGCTGTTCGGACTGATTGGATCTTTTCACGGGCTGATCTTGGCCTCGGGTCGATCAACACTTGAGTTCGGACGGATGCGCCATGCGCCGTCATTTCTTGCCAGGCTTGATCCGCGCCACCAAACACCTGCCAATGCCCTCAAGCTCAACTGCGCCATTGGCTTGCTGGCCCTTGCCTCTGGACGCACAAGTGATTTAATCCTGCTCTCAGTTTTGGAGCACTGACGCTGTACATCTTAGCGATGATTTCGTTGCTGGTTCTTAGGGGCAAGGAACCATCCCTGCCACGTCCTTTCCTCACCCCTTGCTATCCCTTCTTCCCATTGATAGCCCTAGTGCTCTCAATGATGACGTTCCTTGCAATTCTGATTACCCATCTCACGTTGGGATGTTTGTACCTGGCGTTGATGGGCGTCAGTTTTGTGATTCACCGTAGGAAAGCATCCTTGGCAGCCCCGTTGTAGGGAGGGGCTTGCGCCACGGTGTTGGCAAGTGTTCGTGTGACCAGCGAAGCAAAAGCGGATTGAGGCCGATGAACAGCAGCCGCGGCGATACCGCTGACGATGGCCACCTGCACCACCGCCCTAGCATGAATCTATGCCCAGCCTGGCTATCATTCGCGCACAGCGCCACAGCGCCCGCCTAAGGGCGTTGCGCGCAGGCGCCGCAGAGGTCGCCGCCAGCCAGCCGGGCGGCGAGGTGTGGCTATTTGGCTCGATGGCGCGGGGCAACTGGGATGGCTGCTCAGACGTTGACCTACTGGCCATCGCCCCTAGCCGGCAGCAGGCTGATGCCCTAGCCGATGCACTGCTGGACGCCCGCCTCGGTGACGACGTGCTGGCCCTCAGCCAGGAGCGCTGGCAGCAGCTGAAGCAGGGCGACGATCCTTACTGGCGGGCCATCGGCCGCGACGCCCTGCGCCTAGATCAGCCGTGACTCCCAGGGTTGAAGCCTGGATCCGCCAGGCGAACAACGATCTGGAAGCGGCGGGCCTAACGGCCGGCCAGGGGTTCCATGCCCAGGCCTGCTACCTGGCGGGTCAGGCCGCCGAAAAAGCCCTCAAGGCCTTGCTGGTCGCGGCCGGGATCACTCCGCTAGATAGCCACTCCCTCGAGAAACTGGTGGAGCTGCTGCAACAGCAGGGCCTGGATCTCCCAGCCCTGGCTGAGCTGCATCTCAAGGCGCTTACGCGCATGAATAGCGCCAGCCGCTACCCCCAAGGCGATGAGGCGCCGGCTGATCTCTTCGATGCCAACGACAGCTCCACTGCCCTGGGCACCGCTGAGGCCGTGGTGCGGATCGCCATGGCCCAACTGCAAGCCTGAGGTCTGGCAGGCTGACCCGACCCATCACCCCTTGCAGCAACGTGGCCCCTGGCACCAAGCCCCTGCTGCTGCTGATCGACGGCCACTCCCTGGCCTTCCGCAGTTTCTACGCCTTTGCCAAAGGGGGAGATGGCGGCCTGAGCACCAAGGCGGGGGTGCCCACCAGCGTCACCTACGGCTTCTTAAAGGCCCTGCTCGACAACTGCAAGGGCCTCAAACCCAATGGCCTGGTGGTGGCTTTCGACACCGCCGAGCCCACCTTCCGCCACGAGGCAGATACGGCCTATAAGGCCCACCGGGATGTGGCGCCGGAGCACTTCTTCGCCGACCTGGCCAACCTGCAGCAGATCCTGGCCGAGAGCCTCGACATCCCCCTGGCGATGGCGCCGGGGTTCGAGGCCGATGACGTGCTCGGCACCCTGGCCAACCGGGCGGCGGCAGAAGGCTGGCGGGTGCGGATCCTCTCGGGCGACCGCGACCTGTTCCAGCTGGTCGACGACGAGCGCGACATCGCCGTGCTCTACATGGGCGGCGGCCCCTACGCCAAAAACAGCGGGCCGCTGGAGATCCGCCGCGACGGCGTGATCGCCAAGCTCGGCGTGACGCCAGACGAGGTCGTTGACCTCAAGGCGCTCACAGGCGACAGCTCAGACAACATCCCCGGCGTTAAGGGGGTGGGGCCCAAAACCGCCATCAATTTGCTGAAGGAGTTTGAGCATGTCGATGGCATCTATGCCGCCCTCGACCAGCTGGCGGCCGCGGGAGCCAAGGCCACCCAGGGCAGCCTCAAGGGTGCCCTGATCGAGAAGCTGCGCGCCGACCGTGAAAGCGCCTATCGCTCGCGGATGCTGGCCGAGATCCTGATCGACATCCCCCTACCCAGCGAGCCACGGCTGGAGCTGGGGGCAGTCAAGGCTGAGGCCCTGGCCAGCAGCCTGGAGGAGCTGGAGCTTTACAGCCTGGTGAAACAGGTGCCCAACTTCGCCCAGCTGTTCTCGGCCGTGCCGCCGGAGCCCAGTGAGGGATCCAGCCCCGCGGGCGGCAAGGCCGTCACAGCCGCCATTCACGCGGTTTCGGCTGATGAAACAGAAAGTTCAACAAACACAGAAAGTTCAACAAACGGTGCAACAGCTCCCGATCAGCCGGACAGCAAGGGGCTGCCTGCCCTCGAGCCCCAACTGATCATCAGCGCCGAGGCCCTGGCCGCCCTGGTGCAGCGCCTCAACGGCTGCACAGATCCGGGCCGCCCCGTGGCCCTCGACACCGAAACCACCAGCCTCAATCCCTTCCAGGCCGAGCTGGTGGGGGTAGGAGTGGCCTGGGGGGATGGTCCAGCGGAGCTCGCTTACATCCCGATCGGCCACCATCTTCCCGAGCAGCAGAACGAGCAGCAGAGCGAAGCCAGCGGGGACATCCAGGAGCTTCTGAAGATCCCTTCTGGAACCTCAACCGAAAGCGCTCCGGGAGGTTGTACAGATGTACAACCTCCTCAACAGGTTCAGCAACTATCCCTAGCTGCGGTGCTCACCGCCCTGGCCCCCTGGCTGGCCAGCGCCGCCCACCCAAAGGCGCTGCAGAACGCCAAATACGACCGGCTGATCCTGATGCGCCACGGCCTGCCCCTGGGCGGGGTGGTGATGGACACCCTGCTCGCCGATTACCTGCGCGATGCCGGCGACAAACACGGCCTTGAGGCGATGGCCGAGCGCAACTTCGGCTTCAGCCCCACCAGCTATGGAGAGCTGGTGCCCAAGGGCGCCAATTTTTCAGCGGTGTCGATCGAGGCCGCGGCCCAATACTGCGGCATGGATGTGCACCTCACCTGGCGCCTGGCCCTGCTGCTGCGCCAGGAGCTGATCGCCATGGGCGCGGCCCTGCCCCAACTGCTCGACCAGCTGGAGTTGCCGCTGGAGCCGGTGCTGGCCCAGATGGAGGCCACCGGCATCCGCATCGACACCGCCTACCTGGGCGAGCTGAGCACCGAGCTCAAGGCCGCTTTGGAGCGCCTCGATGGCGAGGCGAAGGCGGCCGCTGGCTGCGACTTCAACCTGGCTTCTCCTAAGCAGCTGGGGGAGCTGCTGTTTGACACCCTCGGGCTCGATCGCAAGAAATCCCGCAAGACCAAGACCGGCTGGAGCACCGATGCGGTGGTGCTCGAAAAGCTCGAAGATGCCCACCCGGTGGTGGCCCTGGTGCTGGAGCACCGCACCCTCAGCAAGCTCAAGAGCACCTACGTGGATGCCCTGCCGGCCCTGATGGAGCCGGAGACGGGGCGAGTGCACACGGATTTCAACCAGGCGGTGACCGCCACCGGCCGGCTCTCCAGCAGCAATCCCAACCTGCAAAACATCCCGATCCGCACTGAGTTTTCTCGCCGGATCCGCAAGGCCTTTCTGCCCCAGGAGGGCTGGAGCCTGATCAGCGCCGACTACTCCCAGATCGAGCTACGCATTCTGGCCCACCTCTGCGGCGAAGCGGTGCTGGTGGAGGCCTACCGCAGCGGCGACGACGTGCATGCCCTCACGGCCAGGCTGCTGCTGGAGAAGGACACGGTGACACCGGAGGAGCGCCGCCTGGGCAAGACGATCAACTTCGGCGTGATCTACGGCATGGGCGCCCAGCGTTTCGCCCGCGAAACCGGCGTCAGCCAGGCCGAAGCCAAAGACTTTCTGGTCAAATACAAGCAGCGCTACCCGAAGGTGTTCGCCTTTCTAGAGCTGCAGGAGCGGCTGGCCCTGAGCCGGGGCTATGTGGAAACGATCCTGGGCCGGCGCCGGCCCTTCCACTTCGACCCCAACGGCCTGGGCCGGCTGCGCGGCAAGGATCCCCTCGAGATCGAGCTGGAGGTAGCCCGCCGCGGCGGTATGGAAGCCCAGCAACTGCGGGCCGCAGCCAACGCGCCGATCCAGGGCTCCAGTGCCGACATCATCAAGTTGGCCATGGTGCAACTGCAGCGGGAGCTGGAGACGGCCGCCCTGCCCGCCCGACTGCTGCTGCAGGTGCACGACGAACTGGTGCTGGAAGCAGCGCCTGAGGCCCTCGAAGCGGTGCTCACCTTGACGCGTGAAACCATGGAGCGGGCCGTGGCCCTCACCGTGCCCCTTGTAGTCGAAACCGGCGTCGGCCCCAACTGGATGGAAGCCAAGTAACCAGCAGCTCAATGACCCTGCGCCTCACCAACACCCTCACGCGCCGCATCGAGGAATTCCAGCCGCTCGAGCCGGGCCAGGTGAGTATCTACTGCTGCGGCGTAACGGTCTACGACCTTTGCCACCTGGGCCATGCCCGCAGCTACATCGCCTGGGACGTGCTGCGGCGCTATCTGCTCTGGAACGGCTACCGGGTGACGTTTGTGCAGAACTACACCGACATCGACGACAAGATCCTGGGTCGCGCAGCTGAGGAGGGCAGCTCGATGCAGGCGGTGAGTGAGCGCAACATCGAGGCCTTCGTGACCGACATGGCCCGGCTAAATATCTTGCCGCCCGACCGTATGCCGCGGGCCACCCAAAGCCTGGACGCCATTCGCAGCCTGATCACCGAACTGGAAGCCAAGGGGGCCGCCTACAGCGCCGATGGTGATGTCTATTTCGCCGTGATGAAGCATGCCGGCTACGGCAAGCTCTCCGGCCGCGACCTAGCCGAGCAGCAGGACAACGCCGCCGGCCGAGTGGCCACTGCAGAGGAGGCCCGCAAGCAACACCCCTTCGACTTTGCCCTCTGGAAGGGGACCAAACCCGGCGAACCCAGCTGGGAGTCGCCCTGGGGTCCAGGCCGGCCCGGCTGGCATATCGAGTGCTCAGCGATGGTGCGCGAGGAGCTCGGCGACACGATCGACATCCACCTCGGTGGCGCCGACCTGATCTTTCCCCACCACGAAAACGAAATTGCCCAGTCGGAGGCGGCCAGCGGCCAGGAGCTGGCCCGCTATTGGCTGCACAACGGCATGGTCAATGTGGGCGGCCAGAAGATGTCCAAATCCCTGGGCAACTTCACCACCATCCGCGCCCTGCTCGATTCCGGCATCACGCCGATGACATTGCGCCTGTTCACCCTCCAGGCCCACTACCGCAAGCCGCTCGACTTCAGCGCCGACGCCCTTGAGGCCGCCGCCACCGGCTGGAAGGGCCTTAATGCGGCCCTGGTCCTCGCCGCCGCTACCTCAAGCCCCGACCCAGGCGCCACCCCAGAGTTCGCCGCCGCCCGTGCGCGCTTCGCCGCCGCCATGGACGACGACCTCAACACCTCCGCCGCCCTGGCGGTGCTGTTTGAGCTGGCCAAGCCCCTGCGAGCCCTCGCCAATCGGCTGGAGCGCGGTGACAGCAGCGCCGCCGCTGAGGCCCGGGCGCCAGAGCTGGTGGAGCAAGGCCAGCTGCTGCTGGAACTGGCCGGAGTGCTTGGCCTCGAGAGCGAAACCGAGGCCATAACCAGCAGCACCAGCCCCGGCCCCAGCGACGCCGAGATCCAGGCCCAAATCGATCAGCGTCAGGCCGCTAAGGCCGCCAAGGATTTCCCTGCTGCCGACAGCATCCGCGATGGCCTGAGGGCCCAGGGCATCGAGCTGATCGACAGGCCTGGCGGCATCACTGAATGGCTGCGGGGCTGAGTATCTCTCTGCAGGGCAAGCCCCTACTCAGTCCTCGCTCGGCTCGGGTGCCTGGCGGCCCTGCATCATCCGCTCGATCTTGCGAATCCGCTCCAGGGTGGTAGTCCACACCTCTTTTTGAAAGCCCGGCTCACAGCCATCCACCAGGGCCTGCAGGTCCTCTTGCCGCTCGAAGGCATCCCAGAGCTGGCGCTCGAGCTTGGCCCGGTCGATGAAGTTCCAGCGCTGCAGCCACACGGGCAGTGCCGCCATGGGAAAAGTTCAACTGGGATCAGTTAAGGGGATCCACCCCCACCAGCCCATCGTCAAAGCAACGGCTGCGCAGATGCAGCGGCTTGCCCGTGGCCGGATGCAGCAGCTGCAGACCGGCGGCATGAAGCTGCAGCCGTGGCGCTGGTACGGGGTCTCCGTAGAGGGGGTCGCCGTAGATCGGATCGCCCAGCACCGGATGGCCAAGGTCCGCCAGGTGCACCCGCAACTGATGAGAGCGGCCGGTGCGGGGTTGCAGCAACAGCAAACTCGAGCCCTCGAAGCGCCTCAGCACTCGCCAGCGGGTGAGGGCCGGCTTGCCCCCCTGCTCTAGCGGCACCACCCCATAGCGGGGCGGCCGAGTGGCGATTCGGGCTAGCGGCTGGTTGATAACCCCGCCCCGATCCGCAGGCAGCCCCTGGACCACGGCCAGGTAGGTCTTGCGCACGCGCCGTTCGGCGAAAGCGGCACTTAGGGCCCTATGGGTGGTGGCGTCTCTGGCCAGCAGGATCAGCCCCGAGGTATCTCGATCGAGTCGGTGCACCAGCCTTACCTCCGGCCACCGCTCCTGGGCCCTACTGATTAGGGAATCGGCCAGCTCGGACCCAAGCCCCGGCTGGCTAAGCAGGCCCGAGGGCTTCAGCAGGGCCAGCAGCCAGGGATCGGCATAAAGCACACAACAGCCGGGATCACTGCGGGGCATCCTGCAGGGTCAATGGGAGACTTGATACCACTTGAGTTGCCGCCGTGAAAGCCCTCTCCGTGCTCGGCTCCACCGGCTCGATCGGCACCCAAACCCTTGAACTGGCCGAGGAATTCCCGGACCGCTTCCGGGTGGTGGCCCTCACGGCCGGCAACAACCTGGATCTATTGGTGAGTCAGATCCAGCGCCATGCGCCCGAAGTGGTGGCCCTGGCCAATGCCGAGCGCGTCAGGGAGCTGGGCGAGCGGCTGCAGGCCCTGGAACCCGCCGCCAGGCCCGCCCGGATGCCGGAGCTGCTGGGGGGCTCTGAGGGCCTCTGCGCCGCCGCCGCCTGGTCCACGGCCGACCTGGTGGTTACGGGGATCGTGGGCTGCGCTGGCCTGCTGCCCACCCTGGCCGCCATACGCGCCGGCAAGGATCTGGCACTGGCCAATAAGGAAACCCTGATTGCCGCCGGACCCGTGGTGCTGCCGGAGCTGGAGAAAAGCGGCTCACGCCTACTGCCGGCTGATTCCGAGCACTCGGCGATCTTCCAGTGCCTGCAAGGCACCCCCTACGCCGAGACGGCGCGGCTCTCCACCGGCAGCCCCACCCCGGGCCTGCGCCGCATTCAGCTCACGGCCTCCGGCGGCGCCTTCCGCGACTGGGCTCCGGCAGACCTCCACAAGGCCACCGTGGCCGATGCCACCAGCCACCCCAACTGGAGCATGGGCCGCAAAATCACCGTGGATTCGGCCTCCTTAATGAACAAGGGCCTGGAGGTGATCGAGGCCCACTACCTGTTCGGCCTCGACTACGACCACATCGAGATCGTCATCCACCCCCAATCGATCATCCATTCGATGGTGGAGCTGGCCGATTCCTCGGTGCTGGCCCAGCTCGGCTGGCCGGATATGAAGCTGCCCATTCTTTATTGCCTCAGCTGGCCCGAGCGCCTGAGCACCCCCTGGCGCCGGCTCGATCTCACCGAGGTGGGCCAGCTCAGCTTCCGCGCCCCCGACCCGGCCAAATACCCCTGCATGCAGCTGGCCTACGCGGCAGGCCGCGCCGGCGGCACGATGCCGGCGGTAATGAACGCCGCCAACGAACAGGCCGTGGCCCTCTTCCTCGAGGAGAGGGTCCACTTCCTCGATATCCCGACATTGATCGACGGGGTGTGTGATCGCCACCAAGTCGATCTCATGGCCAATCCCTCCCTAGACGACGTGCTGGCCGTAGACGCTTGGGCCCGTCAAGCGGTGCATGAGGCTGCAGCCCGGCTCCAGGCCAAGGCACCAGCTGCGTTGCCGGCGTGATCTCGCATCACCTGCTGCTCTGCGCCACTCCCAGCAAGGCGCTCTGCTGCCCCGATCCCGCCGTAGGCGTCGCCAGCTGGGAGGCCCTCAAGCGCCTAGTGCGCGAGCTGGGCCTCGAGGATCCGGCCCGGCCCGAGGGGATCGTGCTGCGCACCAAGGCCGACTGCCTGCGCATTTGCGCCGAGGGCCCCATCCTGCTGATCTGGCCCGAAGGCACCGTTTATGGCGGCGTCAGCCCCGAGCGCATCGAGCCAATCCTGCGGGAGCACGTGATCGGGGGCAAGCCGATTGAGCAGTGGATCATCAAGCGCATGAGCCTCAAAGCTGCCGCCTAAGCCAGCTCGCCACCAGCTGATCACCCCAGCAGCTGAGTGGCTCATCACCCACCCCATGGAAGCCGTTATGGCCGCCATGGGCCGTGAGCACCACATCAAGGCCAGGAAGGTGCTGCTGGGCCAAGAACTGGGCGCCACTGGCCGGCACCCAAGGGTCGTCGAGGGAGTGCAGCAGCAGGCTCGGCGGCAAATCGACCGATGCTGAAAGCAGACACGGCAGGGGCGAAGCCTCCCGGTAGTAATCGTCAACGGAGGCGTAGCCCCAGCGAGGGGCAGTGATAGCAGCATCGAAGCTGCGAATCGAGCGGGGCCGCTCTGGCCCCTGCAGGGCCTGACGCTCAGCGTCGCTCACCCCAAATGGATCGGCCAGGGTCTGGGCGCAGAGCCGGCGCAGCAGCCAGCGCTGATACACCCGGTTGCGGGGCAGCTCGATCTGCTGCGAGCAAAGGGCCAGATCAAGCGGGCTGCTGGTGCACACCACACCATCCAGCACCCCCGGACTAGCCAGGCAGGCATTGAGCAGCATCGTGCCGCCCAACGAAATCCCCACACCAAAAAGAGGCAGGCCACCGGCCCGCTGCTGGGCCAACTTCAGTACGGGCAGCAGGTCGCTATCGCAACGGGCTGCATAGGTGCCCGGAGCCAGGGGCCGGCCCGGTCCGGCACCCCGCAAATTAAGGCGCCACACCGCGAAGCCGGCGGCTTGAAGGCTGAGGCCCATGCGCCGCAACCCCTCCCGTTCGCTCGATCCACCCAAACCGTGCAGTAAAAGCACAAGTGCCCTTGGTGCCCCAGCAACTGGCGAATCAACTAGCGCCAGCAGGGAGGCATCACCGCCCACCGCAATGGGGAGCGGTTCACCGCGATCTAGGGGCAGCTTTGGCGGCCTGAGGGTGTCTCGCAGGGTCTGGAGATCGGGGCCGATCCAGGGCCAGCGTTGCTTAAAGACAGGGGGTGTCGAGGCGGGCTGCTTCAGGCGGCCACCTTCTTACCCACCCCCATGCTGCGCAGCTCGGTGAGCAGGCCGTTGAGCACGGCCTTGGCATCACCAAACACCATGGCGGTCTGGGGCAGCTC
>NZ_JAGQCR010000179.1:0-6700 GCF_024346295.1 Cyanobium sp. BA20m-14 | reverse complement strand
GTGCCCAACATCGACCAGGCGGTGATCTCGGTGCACGGCCACAACGACCTGGGCCTGGCGGTGGCCAACTTCCTCGAGGCGGTGAAAAACGGCGCCCGCCAGCTGGAGTGCACGATCAATGGCATCGGCGAGCGGGCTGGCAATGCCTCGCTCGAGGAGCTGGTGATGGCCCTGCACGTGCGGCGCAGCTACTTCAACCCCTTCCTGGGGCGGCCGGCCGAGAGCACCGAACCGCTCACGGGCGTGCGCACCGAGGAGATCACCAAGACCTCGCGGCTGGTGAGCAATCTCACCGGCATGGCGGTGCAGCCAAATAAGGCGATCGTGGGCGCCAACGCCTTTGCTCACGAGAGTGGCATCCACCAAGACGGCGTGCTCAAAAACCGCCTCACCTACGAAATCATTGATGCCCGCACGGTTGGCTTGGCGGACAACCGCATCTCCCTTGGCAAGCTGAGCGGCCGCAGCGCCTTCCGTGCCCGGCTCGAGGAGCTGGGCTACACGCTCGAGCGTGAGGATCTCGACGATGCCTTCGCCCGTTTCAAGGAGCTGGCGGATCGCAAGCGGGAGATCAGCGACCGCGATCTCGAGGCGATCGTGAGCGAGCAGGTGCAGCAACAGGATGGCGGCAGCTTCACCCTCAAGAGCGTGCAGGTGAGCTGTGGCACTGGCTTGCAGCCCACCGCCACCGTCACCCTGGTGACTGCGGATGGCGCCGAGCTCAGCGAGGCGGCGATCGGCACCGGGCCGGTGGATGCGGTGTGTCAGGCGCTCAATCGGCTGGCCCAGGTGCCCAATGAGCTGGTGGAATTTTCGGTGAAATCGGTGACCGAAGGTATCGATGCCATGGGCGATGTGACGATCCGGCTGCGCCACGAGGGTGTGCTCTATTCGGGCCACTCAGCCGACACTGACATCGTGGTGGCCGCCGCCCAGGCCTTCGTGAACGCCCTCAATAGGCTGGTAGCCGGTGGGCGTCACCAGCCTCTGCACCCCCAGAAGGCGCCGCTGCCCGTAGTGGGCGACTTGCCCCTGGCCGACCGGCCGAGGTTTTAGGCAGGTGGGTTTAGGCAGCTGGGGGTATGGCGTTTCAGTTTGGGATCACGCCCTGGGCTGAGTGTTGTTTTTGTTGATTAGCTAAGCCAAGACTAAGCTAAGCGCCAAAACACTTGCTCCCCGGCCCGGCCCGCCCCCCTGAGTCATCTGCTTCCCTTCAGCTCCCCCCGCCATGAGCCTGCCCCTCTCCGGACCGCGCCGCTCACGGCTCAGTGCCGCCGCCCAGCTGATTTTGCTGTTGCTGGTGGCCCTGGCGATGCTGGTGCCGCTGCTGTGGCTGGTGAGCACCTCGCTCAAGGGTCCGGCGGAGGACATTTTCACCAGCCCGCCAGCCCTCTGGCCCAGTCAGCCCAGCTTTGAGGCCTACAGCCGCCTTTTTACCGACAATCCAATCGGCACATACCTGCTCAACAGCACGATTGTGAGTGGCCTGGCGGTGCTGGCCAACGTGCTCTTCTGCTCGCTGGCGGCCTATCCCTTGGCCCGCATGAATTTTCGCGGCCGCGGCTTGGTGCTGGCCCTAGTGGTAGCAACGATTTTGATCCCCTTTCAGGTGGTGATGATTCCGCTCTACCTGCTGATGGTGCAGATCGGCCTGCGCAACACCCTCTGGGCCCTGATCATTCCCCAGGCGGCCACCGCCTTTGGCATCTTCCTGCTGCGGCAGAGCTTCCTGGGGGTGCCGGTGGAGCTGGAGGAAGCAGCCCGTTGCGATGGCTGCACACCCGTGGGGGAGTGGTGGAACGTGATGATCCCAGCAGCCCGGGCCGACCTGATCACCCTGGCGATGTTTGTTTTTATCGGCACCTGGAGCGATTTTCTCTGGCCCCTGGTGATCCTCGATGAACCCGAGCTCTACACCCTGCCGCTTGGGCTGCAGCAGCTGGCCAGCAGCTTTTCGCTCGACTGGCGCCTGGTGGCAGCAGGAGCGGTGGTTTCGATCCTGCCGGTGCTGGTGGTGTTTATCGGTCTGCAGCGCTACATCCTGCCCAGCGCCGCCGGCGATGCAGTTAAAGGTTGAAAACCTGATCAGTTAGCAGTTGCAGGGGGGCGCACAGGCGGCAGGGCTGGCACTCCCAAAGGCAGCTCATCGGTTTTCGGGTCAGTCGTTTCGCTGGGGCGGGTTGCGCGCAACTTTCTGAGCTCGGCCCGCAGGTTGGCGGTTTCGCGGCTCAGCCCATCGATGCGGGTGCCGTTGCGCTCCACCGCCTGCAGCCGCTCCACGGTGGTGCGTAACTGCTGTTCCAGGCCATTTGTGCGATCAAGGGCCCGGCTGTTCTCCAACCCCTGCACCCGCTCCTGCAGCTGGCGGATGGTGGCGTTCTGCTGGCGGGATTTGCCCACGATCACAAAGAAAAGCACCACAAGCATTGCCGTGACGCCGGCCTGCAGCCAGGGCACCCAGGCGAGTGAAGTGCCGTTGGGGCTGGCTTCGGTGCTGATCGCGGCTTGGTCAGGGGCTGGGGTCATCAAGGCAAGCTGCCGAGGATGCTTCGATCCTGCCGGCAAGCAGGACTTTTGTCAGGGATGTGAACTCCTGTGGGAGGTTGAATGTATTGGAAAAGGAGAGCCGACTGTGCCGGTGGCTGGCCCAAAACTTAGGTCGCTGCCAAGGCCATTTCTGGTCATGTGGGTGGGCCAGCTGCTCTCAAACCTCGGCACTCAGGTGAGTCTTTACGCCTTGGGGCTGTGGCTGTTCCAGCAGCATGGCCAGCTGAGTGCCTTTGCTGCGGTGGCGGTTGTGGTGCAGTTGGCCAAGTTGGCATCCCTTTCGCTATTGGGCCGTCAACTGGATCGTTGGCCGCCGCGACGGGTGATGCTTGCCGCTAACGGCCTCGGCAGCACCTGCACTTTGGGCCTGGCCTTCACCTTGATGATGCGTCCAGCCACCCTGCCACCGGTGTTGCTTTGCATTGGGCTGGCAGCGGCAGCAGAGGCGGCTCTTTTGGTGACCTGGTCCAGCCAACTGGCCAGATTTGTGTCTAGAGAGCAGCTGGGAGCGGCCAGCGGGCTCTTCGCTGGGTCGGATGGAGCTGTGGTGATGGCAGCCCCCCTACTCGGCGCTGTGCTGGCGGCGACGGCCGGGTTGCCGGGTGTACTCGTCACTGACAGCCTTACGTCACTTATTGCTGCGGCCTGCACGCTTCTGGTGGCCTGGCCGCAGTCGTTGTCAGCCCCGCTCACTACGGCTGCTGGTCATGAGGCTTCCCCTCAGGTAGGTGTGCGCTATGCCTTGAGCGAGTTGTGGAGCAATCGGCGCTGGCGCCCCCTGTTGCAGATCAACAGCGTGGTGGTAGGCGTGTTTGCTGCCATTGAGATCGCTTTCCCCGCCTGGGTGGTGGCGGCAAGCGGCTCCCAGCGTCTGATCCTGGCTCTGGCCCTGGCCGGATTGGGCTATGTCGGTGGGCTCTGGCTATGGGCCCGGGTGCCTCGCTGCCATTGGCTGGACTGGCTGCGCATCGTGTTGCTGCTCCAGGCGGTGCTACTTACCGGGGCTGGGCTGGTGTGCTTTCAGCAGTGGCAGGGGGTGTGGTTTTTGGCCGTGGCCCTATTTGCTGCTGCGGTTCCGGTTGCTCTTGGCGCCCTCCAGAGTCTTTGGTTGTCCTGGGTGCCTTTGGCTTTACAGCCGCGGCTGTTTGTCGGCCGTTATGGCCTGGAGTGGATCTCCCGTCTAGGAGCTCTGCTGGGGATGAGCTTGCTGGCAGATGGGGTGATAGCCCCGCTGATCCGGGGAAGCTACTGGCCCGCTTGGCTGCTGGACGCTCTTGGCCGGGGCCCGGGGCGCCCGACGGCGATGGCGATCGGCTTGCTGGGCTGGGTTTTGCTGATTCCTCTTTGGCGGCTCTGGCGTCCGCTGGGACGCCTTCAACTGGATGAAAATAGATAGTGATGAAAGTTCTGATTTATACATCCAGTGGCGGCACTGCTCACGACTCGGCCGCCGAGGCAATTCGGCAATGGTTGGAGCGTGAGCGGCCGAATATCGAAGTGCGTGTCGATCAGGTGTTGGAGCGCTCGAGTAGCACCTATCGAGGTGGCGTAGAGCTCTACAACTGGATCCAACGCCGACGCCCCTGGCTGCACCAGATCTACTGGCGGGCTATGGAACTGGAAGATCTGGTCAAGCCAGGCACCGTTCTATTCGGGCGCCGATACTTGATTCGTGAGCTTCAGGACTTCCGCCCGGATGTGCTGATCTCCACCCACCCTCACACCAATCGTGGCCATTTCGATTTGGCTAAAAGGGTTTTGGGTAACCAGCTTCGTTGCATCACTTGCTGCACTGAGCTCGATGGTGGTTTTGGCTTTAGCCGCAACTGGCTCAGTCGCAAAACCGACCTGTTCTGGGCCCTTACAGAGGAGGTGGTCAGGGAAGTGCGGCGACGACGTCCAGGGGTTCCAGTGGAGCTGCTTGGGCCCCTCCTTTACCCGGACTATCACGATGGTGGGCCGGCGCCTGCTGCTGTTGAAGGTCTGCCCCTGTTGGTGCTCGGCACGGGCTCAAATGGAGCAAATAACCACATCCCCCTGCTGGAGCAGCTACTGCCGTTTGCTGGTCAGCTGACGGTGGCGGCCCTATGCGGCCGACGACAGATTGTGCGGGAGGAAGTGCAGGCCTGGGTAGATCGGCACCCAGCGCTGGCTGTTCAGGTGCTCGACTATCAGGGACCGGCGGAGATGGCTGATCTTTATCGTCGCGCCTGGGCCATGATTAGTCGCCCAGGTGCCCGAACTGCCACTGAGGCTCTGTTTATGCGATGCCCACTGGTGTTCAACCATTACGGCACAACCATGCCTCAGGAATTGCTGGCCCCCCGGTATTTCCATGCCCGAGAATTGGAGTCTGCCATTAGACAGACTAAAGAGCTGTCAACCTTGGTGCACCAATGGCTGACCAATCCACCTGCGTATTTGGCCCTACGGCATCGCTATCAGCAGCACCGCCTTACGGCCGATCCGGGCAAAATCCTCGAGCGCTTAGCCCTTGAGTAACATTGATATGCATTTGATAGTCCCGATGCCAGAGCCGATTGCAATCGTGGGCATGGGATGCCGGCTTCCGGCGGGTATCAATTCACCTGAAAGTTTTTGGCGATTTCTAAGGGAAGGGCGTGAGGCGATCACAGAGGTGCCCCCCGACCGCTGGAATTTGGATCTCCACTACAACCCTGACCCTGGCCATCCGCTCACTCAGCATGTGCGCCACGGCGGTTTTGTAGAGGGCATCGATCAGTTCGATGCGGCCTTTTTCGGCATTACGCCCAGGGAAGCGGTCTGTATGGATCCCCAGCAGAGGCTTTTGCTTGAAGTGGCTTGGCGGGCCCTCGAGGATGCAGGCAAGCCCCTAGAGCATGTGCGCGGCACGGCGGTGGGGGTGTTTATGGGCATCTCCAGCGCCGACTACAGCTCCTTGCTTTGGGCTTCGCGGGAGCGCTTTGTTACTCCCGACAACGAGCCATTCGTGTTGCCAGGCAACACAGGCTGCATAGCTGCAAACCGTCTCTCCTATTTCTTTGATTTCAAGGGCCCCAGCTTCACTGTCGACACCGCTTGCTCCTCCTCCCTGGTAGCGGTGCACTTGGCCTGCGAAAGCATCTGGCGGGGCGAATCCGAGGCTGCCCTCGCCGGTGGTGTGCAGGCGTTGATTCACCCCGGTATTCAAATGAGCTTTTGCAAGGCCGGCCTGCTGGCGCCGGATGGGCGTTGCAAGAGTTTTGATGCCAGTGCTGACGGATATGTTCGTTCGGAGGGAGCCGGGGCGGTGCTGCTCAAGCCCCTAGCCGCTGCCCAATCAGACGGAGATTCGATCTACGCGGTTATTCATGGCTCAGCCGTCAATTCTGATGGCCGCAGCAATGGCATGGTTGCTCCCAATGCTCGGGCCCAGATCGCCTGCGTGCGCGCGGCCTTTGCCAAGGCAGGCATTGACCCATCGGCTACCCAGTACGTCGAGGCTCACGGTACGGGCACTCGCCAGGGAGATCCGATTGAACTTCGGGCTCTCGGCACCGTGCTTGGCGAAGGGCGTACTGAGGGGGAGTTCTGCCGCGTGGGTTCGGTGAAAACCAACCTTGGTCACTCGGAAACTGCTGCTGGCATAACCGGATTGATCAAGGCGGCCCTTTGCGTAGCTAAGCGACAACTACCCCCCAGCTTGCATTGCCTCCGCCCAAATCCTTCCATTGATTTTGCCGGCCTAAAGTTGCAGGTTCAGACCGAACTGGAGCCGTTCCCCCATCAGGATCGAGCCTTGGTGGTGGGGGTTAGTTCCTTCGGTTTCGGTGGAACCAACGCCCATGTCGTGCTGGCAGATGCTCCCCGCCAGAGCGCGCCTATTCGCTTTGGCGCGCGCATGCCGCTGCAGCTAATCACCCTCTCGGCTCGTACACCTGAGGCTCTCAACAGGATTGCCTTCGAGTTAGTTCAGCAGTTGCAGGAGCAGCCCAACACCAAGCTCACCGATCTGGCTGCTTCCGCAAACCTAGGTCGCACTGGCTTTCGAAGGCGGGCGGTCTTTCTGGCTCGAGATAAGGATCATCTGGTGTCCCAGCTCCAATCCTTGGCAAGCGACCGACGTCCTCTTCCTGAAGGCGTTTACTGCAATACCGCATCAAGGCGCCTTGGCAAGCTGGCTTGGCTATTT
>NZ_JAGQCR010000178.1:0-6736 GCF_024346295.1 Cyanobium sp. BA20m-14 | reverse complement strand
CAAGCCTTGTCGACCGCGGTTGCCACTGCTGCCCAGCTTCCTGAGGAGGAACAGGATGCTTTGGCGGCGATCCTGCTTGAGGAAATGGAATCGGAAGAGCGCTGGAGCGCACTCTTTGCCGACTCGCCAAATCTGCTGGAGCGGATGGCCAATGAAGCCATTCAGGATTTCCAGGCCGGCCGGGTTCAGCCCATCGACCAGTTGCAGTGAACTCGGTTACGACCGACCAGTTCCGGCAGCTCTATCTCCAGGCGCCCTTGGAGAGGAGGCGGAAAATCTAGCGCGCCTACCAACTGTGGCGAGATAACCCGTCGCACCCATCCCTCAGATTCAAGAAGGTTCACGCAACCCTGCCGATCTACTCAGCTCGTGTCGATCTCGATTGGCGCGCCGTAGGTGTGCTGAAGGACGGCACGTTGATTTGGTTCTGGGTGGGGTCACACAAGGCTTATGAGTCGTTGTTGCGCTCACTCTGAGGAGTCCACGAAATCTCACTCCAATACTGAAAACGTGTGCATGGTGGTGGACTCCAAATGCCTATTCTACTGCGCACAGCCCAGGCCTGAGAAAAAGGGGCTGAAGCCCTCAGAAGGGCAGCAGGGCCTCCAGTTCGGGATTCGCGGCTGCTCGGCCTGCTTCTCGATCAGTAGCTCCCTTGGCAGAGAAGTTGCCCGCTGGCGGCGTGGCTCAGGGGGAAGGTGTGAGATTGGGCGGCTTTGGGTGCCCACGCGCAACACGGGTAGTCGTGGTGACTTGCTCTACCGAGCCGGTTTGTTGGGCAGCCCGCCATTGCAGAAGTTGGCCGCAATGGCGGTGCGGTCACCGCCCTTGATGTTTGGACTGCTGCGCTCCAGCCACGCCAGCCCAGCGTCGTAGCACTTGTTCCACCGGTAGGACTGGCCGGCAATGGGGCCAAGGGACAGGGCGATTGAGACTGAGCTCGCTGTAGCGACCAAGGCCAGGAGCGGGAACAGGTGAGCATTGATCATTTCCCGAACGCTGAGTTTCCGTCCGTCGAGATCAGGCATGAGTGGCTAGGAGTGGGGATGTGCATCTTGCATGCCCGGCGGCAATGTGCGGCAAGGGTTGGTTTTGGGTCGCGTGAGGTGGTGGGCGAAGCGGCCTTCCCAGCGATGTCGCCTAACTCCTGAATGCGGGCTTGCCCCTGTAGACCGGTGCCGAGGCGCTCGCTCAGGAAACCTTCACCCATGATCGCTACGGCCTGAATAGCTGCCGTAGGGATCAGCTGCAGAAATAATCATACTGTTTCTACTTGTTGGGCAATGCAGTTGTGAAATTAGGGTGGCTGCTCAGGCCGCCTTGGGGCGGCGTTGCTGGGTGGCGTAGAGCGCGCCGCCACTGACGGCCAGGAACACCAGGGTCTGCAGCAACAGCAGGAACAATCCGAGCGCCGAGAAGGCGGTGATGCGGATCTTGGCCTTGATCAGCAGGGTGAGCAGCAGCAGCACCGTGGCCTGGAGGGTCAGCACCTTGGCTGCGGTGAAAGGGCAAAAGGGATTGAGAAACACGGCCGCAACTCTGGTGTGTCCATGATGGCGGTTTATACCGCCGTGGACAGGCCTATCAGCCAGCATTCCGCCTTTCGGAGGCCGATCGTTCAGAGAAATTCGGGCAGTCCGCCGCTGGGGCGCTGAAGCTCCGGCAGATCGCGCAGCAAGCTGTAATCGGCGAAGTCAAAACCTGGCCCCACGCAGCAGCTCACCAAGCTCCAGGTCCCGGTGGAGTGGGCCGCTTGCCACCAATCCGCTTCCACAACAGCCACCGGAGTCAGCCCGTTCTCCACTGGGCCAAGACATTGACGCCGAACCTCTCCTCCTGCGAAGTGCCAGGTTTCATCGGCAGCGCTAACGCGGTGCCAGCTGCTGATTTCGCCGGCATGGAGCAAATACAGGATGTCGTCAGGGCCGAACGCGCCTCGCCGTCACTGCGGCTAATTGCTTGTGTGCTGCGATGGATCTCGCGATACCAGCCCCCTTCTGGATGGGGCTGTAGCTCCAACTGGGTACTCAATGACCGATCGTTCACCAAGGCAGTAGGCCATCCAACCAATGGCGAAACCGTAGGACTGGCGAAACCGTAGTACTGACGAAACCGTAGCCGAAACCCTACGACCAGCGCTGTTTCGGGCTTCTGCGGAGCTGGGTCAAGATCAACACCCGCACTGACAACAACTAGGCCCCAGGGCGGACGCTGCTGAAATTCTGGTCTATGGTTCGTTCAGATATAACGAACTGCAAAATAAAACCCCTGAGGAAGACCTCAGGGGCGCTGGCTAAGAAAATTCAATTGGCGGCCGATAGAAGCTGCTGGTGTTCGCGCCTGGGGCCATTGCATTCCAGGTGTGGGGCGGATGATCCTCCTGTGGGCACCTGCGGCGGTGCGGCTGGAGTGTCGATCAGTCAGGCGCACAAGGTGAGCTGCAGTGGGGAATGCTGCTCTCTTGCCCGACTAAACGACCCGTCCACGATTAGGTAAAGACTGTTGGAGCAGGTGCCGGCAGTCAGCGTGCTTCTTGAACCTGGCGGGGTGGCGTGTCGTCCATGTTGGGCGCCTCCTGGGTTGATGAGCACAGCATCGCTGGGCCAGCGGCTCAGCACAATCGGTCTTTACACGCATTGCCCCTGGCTGCAGCTGGGAGCAAGATGAAGTTGCTTTGTCGCCTGCTGTAGTCCAGGCCATGAGATTCTGGGTCCAGAGCCTGATCGCCTGCTCCCTCGTCAGTTCCCTGCGTCGCTCCGTGCCGTGCATGAGCTTTCCGAGGATCACCTCCGGTGCCTGGAACCAGTGATCAGTGGCAGGGCTGGGAACGCAGCCCTTGCCATTCAGGTGACGACGTTTGTCCTCTCCAGGAAATGGCACTCCAGGAATGTCACAACCTGTCTGAGTGTTGGAGCAGGGGCCGGATCGTCAGCGCGCTCCCATCAATGGAGCCTCCGAATCCCGTTGCAGCATGTTCGACACCGTCATGGCAGCCAGCACGATCGAGCCGCTCATCCCCGTGGCCGCCACCAGGGCCTGGCCGCTGGCGACCCATGGCTGCCGTCGCAGAGGGGGTAGCGGCGGGAGTGGCCGCAACTGCACATCGGCACCGTGGCCGGCTTGTTCAGCCGCAGCTCGTAGGAGACACGGCCGGTGCCCAGGTGGGTGCCATCGCAAAACCAGCCGTGATGGCTACGGCCGCAGCTGCAGAGCTGGTGCACGCCAGCCGGCAGGTCCAACGGCTCGGGGCCAGGGGTGGGTGCTGCAGGCTCGGGCATGACGGATTCTCTCCCCCATTAGGTATTGGGCCCAGTCTGGTGCGGCTCAGCAGCGGGGCTTCGCCTGCCGCCTCAGCGGTCGCTGTCAACCTCCCGATTGAGCCCTCAACCGGAGGCCGGCGGAGTGGGGGTCGGGGTGCCAAAGGACTCGGCAGGCCAGGGGGGCACCGTGCTCCCGTTGCCGTTGCGCATGGCGTGGTAGCCGGGAGAAAGGATCTCGACGCCAGCGCCGGCGAATTGATCCTGGATGGCCCCCAGCAGATCTGAGAGGGTGCTGCGGTAGGTGTCCACATCCTCCACGTAGGCGCTGAGCTCATAGCTGATGTGGAAGTCGTTCAGTGAGGTCTGGAGCACGAACGGGGGGATCTCCTGGCTGATGCCTGCAGTGGCACTGGCCGCGTCCAGCATCAGCCGGTGAACCTGGCGCCAGGGCACGTCGTAGCCGATGGTGACGGTGGTGGCGATCACCACGGGCTGGGCGATCTCGCGACGGGCCAGGCTGTAATTGATGATCGAGGCTCCCAGCACGGTGGCGTTGGGGATGCTCACCACCTCGTTGCGGGGGGTGCGCAGGCGGGTCACCAGCAGGGCGGAGTCGTGAACGATGCCGACGGTGCCGTTGATGCTGACCCGGTCGCCCTCCTGGTAGGCCCGGGTGTAGGTGAGCATCAACCCCCCGATCAGGTTGGCGGCCACCGCACTGGAGCCCAGGGCCGCCAGCACGCCCACGAACAGGCCTGCCCCCTGGAAGGCCTTGCTGTTGGCCCCTGGGATGTAGGGGTAGGCGGCCACCACACCGAATAAAAGGATGCCGATGCCCACCAGCCGGGCTGTGGGCCGGGACCATTCCGGGTAAAACCAGCTCAGGCGAAGGTTCCCTTTCTCCACCGACCGGAACCAGGCGTTGCTCGCCCGCATCAGCAGCACGGCCAGACCCAGGATCACCGCCACGGAGATCAGGTCGGGGATGGCCCTCGAAACGGCCAGGGCACCGCTCACCACGAGGCCAGTGATCTGGCGCCGCAGGGTTTCGGAGAGGGCCTGGGTGGGGGGAAACAGCCCCAGGAAAAGGGGAATGGAGAGGTAGCTGACCAGCAGCAGCAGGGCCCCGTGCACGATTCGGCGCAGGGGATCGAGGAGGCTGCGCTCCTGATCGGCGGTGAGCCACTGGTTACCCCCCACCTGCAGCCCCCGGATCCGGTGGTTGGCGGGGTCGTTGATCCAGCGCTCCAGGCGCCGGTTGAGGGCGATCTGGCCTCGCAGCCACAGGATGTAGAAACCCAGGGCGAGCAGGGCCAGCGAGCTCCCCCGCAACCAGTCCAAACGGCGGTGGGTTTGGCGGTGGCGCACAATCGCCGCGCGGATCTGCTCCAGGTAGCGCTGGGCCAGCTGCTGGCGGCTGAGCTGAAAGCGGGCCGCGTTGCGGTCATCCACTGAAAGGCGGGGCTCAAATATTTCTCCCCGCATCACGCCGATGGTGGTGTACGGCGGGTCCTCTTGCAGGACGATCTGATCAGGCTGGATCGAATAGTTGGCGGCCAGCTCGGCCAGCCGCTGGCTAGCCACCCTCGCCAACTGCGCTGGCGTCTGGGCGCCGGCGGCGACACGGATTTCAAGCACCCGGCGGCCATCCAGTTTGATGAAGGCCGGGCTGGGAGCGTCAGCAGCTCGGGTCAGTGGGGCCGCTACCAGCAACTGCGTCGCCAGCAGGGCGACCAGCAGGGGCAAAAGGAAGCGCGCCCATCTGGGGCGTGGGCGAAGGCCAAAGGGCTCTAAATGACCCACGATGCTTCTACTTGAACGTCAACGGACCCTATCTTCTCCTTCCCGATTGAGTTCCGATCACTTTGGGCCTCGAGCTGGCAAGGCTGCGCCATCTTCCTGGCTGCTCACCTGCCACCGGTCCAGTAAGAACGAATTGAAGCGATGGCCTGCCTGAGCAGCGAAAGGCTCAATGCAAATTCATTTCAGCAACCACTGCGAATGAAGGAACGGCTATGCGATGGGGGATTAACAGTGCAGTCCCTAGGAGGCAACATAAAACCTCCATGGCGACCCCTTCTAGCCCAAAGATTAAGGGCCTGTTTCAACAGCTCTACGTCTTCGGTGACAGCCTGACGTCCCATGGCGATATCGGCGGACCAATGGGCGTTTGCTCTGCTCAGCATCCACGTGACGTGGAACCCAGAAATTGAACCAGGCGGCGATGATCGCCGTGGATGGGGCCTGAGCCAGCCGGAAGCCTGCAACTTTGTCATTTGTGAAGCTGTCGCTGCCAGTTGATGCGGATGCGGCTAAGCAATCGTCAGGCCACGACCTGGAATGATTGTGACAAGAGAAAAATCAGTACTGTGCTTTGGTGACTCGAATACTTGGGGATACATACCGCTCACTGCAGGTCGCCTTCTTCGCAGGGAACGCTGGCCCGGAGTTCTGCAAGAATCCCTAGGAGAGTCGTATTACGTTATTGAAGAGGGTCTCAATGGGAGGTCTACAGTTTTCGATGAACCATTTCGAGACGGTCGAAATGCTCGCAACACAATTCTGGCGGTTCTCGAAAGCCACGCGCCGCTTGATCTGTTAATAATAATGCTTGGCACCAATGATTTAAAGCACCATCTAAATGCATCGGCTCATGAATCAGCGAGGGGCATCAGCGCACTCTTGCAGATAGCTATTAATAGCGCCACCAGTATCGATAAGGGCTCACCAAAAATATTAGTGATTGCGCCACCAAGGTTTGGAAATATGTCCGAACTCATGGCCCATCATTTCAAAGATGCAATGGCTCGCTCCGCTGAGCTGCCTGCTCAATACGAGCAATCATGCACCCAATTCGACTGCAGCTTTATCGACTGCAATCAGGTGGTGACTGTGGCAGAGGATGGCATTCACCTGGATGCCCATGGCCATCGCAAGTTGGCCTTGGCTCTTGCGCCGATAGTGAAAGCCTTGATAGGCGATGCGGCATAACATGGCGATGCTTGTATCGATTGGTTTTTTGCCATAGGGGCTCAAGCAAATGTTATAAGCATTCTTTTCACCGAGATAGCGCAGGATCAGCAAGCCAAACTCAGCTTCCGAAGCTCTCGAGCTGGAAATAGGCAGCTAAGGCATCAACGGCTGTTCAGGCACTAGCTACCTGATGAAAACCAACCCAACAGACAACCAGCCACACTTTTCCTAATGACGCCGCTGGTGTTGCTCCCTTTGCTCGGCACACAGTAGGCGCCAAAGCTGCAGCAACTCAAGCGGGCAACCTCCCACCTTGGGCAGCAGTTGAACCGGCCGCTTAGCCATCTGCGTCCAGGCCATCGTCAGTGCCAACGTTCTCCGCCTCGGGATGCGGAATACCGGGATGCGGAAGCGAGTCTATGGCGCACCGGGGTGTGGCGTGTGCCTCTTACTTCCGAGCTCAAGAGTTGCTAATCCAGGGACACAGCTATCTCGATGGAAGC
>NZ_JAGQCR010000177.1:0-6745 GCF_024346295.1 Cyanobium sp. BA20m-14 | reverse complement strand
AGGCGGGGGTGGAGAGCCTCGATGCGGAGGCGCTGCTGGCCACACTGGCTGGGCGAAGTGTTGCTGGCGCCGCCCTCAGCCCAGATGCTGGGCCACCAGCTCCCTGAGGGAGCCCTGGGGACGGGGACCGAGCTGGGTCACCACCTGACCGGCACAGAGGGAGCCCAGGCGGCCGCAGGCGGCGATCTCCTGACCCTGGGTATAGGCGTGCAGGAAGCCGGCGGCGTAGAGGTCGCCGGCACCGGTGGTGTCCACCAGGGGGCCAAGGCGGTAGGGCTCCACCTGGTGGGTGCCGGATCCATTCAGGATCAGGGAACCCTGCTCGCTGCGGGTGAGGGCTGCCACCTTGCAGCGGCCCCGCACCTGGTCGGCGGCCTCTTCAAAGCTGTTGGCCTTGTAGAGGGCCGTGATCTCCATCTCGTTGGCAAACAGGATGTCGACGTGGCCATCGACCAGCTCCTGGAAGCTGTCGCGGTGCCGCTCGACGCAGAAGGCATCGGAGAGGCTCAGGGCCACCTCCCCGCCATGGGCGCGGGCCATTTCGGCCGCGGCGATGAAGGCCGCCTTGGCTTCGTCGCTGTCCCACAGGTAGCCCTCGAGATAGAGGAGTTTTGCCTGGGCCACCATCTCCAGATCGAGGTCGGCCGGATCCAGGCCCACCGATGCCCCCAGGTAGGTGCACATGGTGCGCTGGGCATCGGGGGTCACCAGGATCAGGCAGCGGGCGGTGGAGGGGCCCTCCGTGGCGGCCGGGGTCTCGAAACGGGCTCCCACCGAGCGGATGTCGTGGGCAAAGATGCCGCCGAGCTGGTCGTCGCGCACCCGGCCGATGAAGCCGGCCCTGCCGCCCAGCTGGGCCACCCCCGCCAGGGTGTTGGCGGCTGAACCGCCGGAGGTCTCCAGGCCAGGCCCCACGCTGGCGTAGAGGCGCTCCGCCTGATGTTCATCGACCAGGGCCATCGTGCCCTTGGTCAGGTCATGGTCCTCAAGGAACCGGTCATCGGCCTGAACCAGTACATCCACGATGGCGTTGCCGATGCCGACAACGTCGAAGCACTTTTCCATTTCAGTTACTCAGCAGGGCGCGTTTGGGGCCGTGGATTGGATCCTCTACCACGATGGTCTGGTCCCGGCTGGCCCCCAGGGAGACGATGGCGATGGGCACCTCCATCAGGTCGGCCAGGAAGCGCAGATAACTCATCGCCGTAGGGGGCAGCTCATCGAGGCTGCGGCAGTGGGCTGTGGAGGTTTGCCAGCCGGGCAGGGTTTCGAAAATGGGCTTGCAGCGGGCGAAATCCTCCGAGCTGCTGGGGAAGTAATCAATCCGCTCGCCGTCGAGGGCATAGGCGACACACACCTGGATCTCATCGAGTTCATCCAGTACGTCGAGCTTGGTGATCGCCAGGCAGTCGAGACCATTTACCTCAACTGCGTAGCGCCCGATCACACCGTCAAACCAGCCGCAGCGGCGCCGTCGCCCCGTGGTGGTGCCGAACTCGCAGCCGCGGTCGCAGAGGTGGTCGTTGAGGCTGCCGTCGAGCTCGGTGGGGAAGGGGCCTTCGCCCACCCGGGTGGTGTAGGCCTTGGCCACGCCGATCACCCGGTCGATCAGGGTGGGGCCGACGCCTGCGCCGATACA
Source organism: Cyanobium sp. BA20m-14 (assembly GCF_024346295.1). Lineage (NCBI taxonomy): Bacteria > Bacillati > Cyanobacteriota > Cyanophyceae > Synechococcales > Prochlorococcaceae > Cyanobium > Cyanobium sp. BA20m-14. The sequence continues at coordinate 5,106 of NZ_JAGQCR010000177.1, read as the reverse complement.
GGCCCCTCCGCTCACCGGATTGGAGGAGGTGACATAGGGATAGGTGCCGTGGTCCAGGTCCAGCAGGGTGCCCTGGGCTCCCTCAAACAGGATGTTCTGGCGGGCGCGGGCAGCCTGGTGGATGGTGCGGGTGCAGTCGACCACGTGGGGGGCCAGACGCTCGCCATAGCCGACGTACTCGGCCACCATGGCCTCGAAGTCAAGCGGTTCGAGCCCGTAGAGCTTCTGCAGGATTTCGTTCTTCTCCGCCAGCGGGCCAGCCAGCCGCTGGCGCAGGCGGGCCCCATCGAGGATGTCAAGAATGCGGATGCCGTTGCGTTCTGATTTGTCGGCGTAGGTGGGGCCGATGCCCCGGCCGGTGGTGCCGATGCGGCGGTCGCCACGGCGCTCTTCCATCGCCAGATCCAGCAGGCGGTGGTAGGGCATGGTGACGTGGGCCGTCGAGGCCAGTTTCAGCCCCGACACATCGATGCCATGGCCGGCAAGCATGTCGAGCTCACCGAGCATCACCTTGGGGTCCACCACCGTGCCCGAGCCGATCAGGCAGATGGTGTCGGGGTAGAGGATGCCCGAGGGAATCAGGTGCAGCTTGAGCACGATGCCGTCTACGACGATCGTGTGGCCGGCATTGACACCGCCCTGGTAACGCACCACCACATCGGCGGAGCGGCTCAGCAGATCGGTGATCTTGCCCTTGCCCTCGTCGCCCCACTGCGCTCCGATGACGACGACGTTGGCCAAGGACACGGCGGCCGCTGGCCGCTGTTGAGCACAAAGATAGAGCCTCTCAGATCAAGGGACCGTTCGTCAAAGATGCCGGTCCCTGGAGGGCAGCTCAGGCGCCTCGAGCAACAGAGATTTCCGCCTTGTTCAATTCCTTGGTGAGCCGCTCCTTGAGGGCATCGGGCAAGGGGCGATTCGGGTAGTTGGTGTAGTGGCCGGCCAGGGAGTTGATGGCTGTCTGCATGGTGGTGAAAGAGGCCAGCCCATTGACATTGCCGCGGGGCCGGTAGCGGGCCACGTAGCCGCTGCTCAGGCTGCGGGCCTGGTTTTCGGCCTCGCCCCTGGCGGGATCGTCTGCCGCCAGCGCGATGGTGGCCAGAAGACTGTCGGCCACTGCGACGGTGTCCTCCACGTAGTTGCCTGTGATGCCGGTGCTGGCAGTGCTGCAGGCCGTGAGCCCCAGGCTCAGGCAGAGCACCAGCAGAATCGCCAGGCGGGAAATCAGCAGCCTCAACCGCTGGCGGAAGGGGGAGAACACACCGGCCATGGGATTGATTCGGGTGATCTGATCCTAGAAGCCACCCCAGGCGCCGAACCCTCAGGGGGCCAGCCCCTGCCTGCCGCGCTCCAGGCTGGGCAGGAGGGTTTCCAGCAGGGCGGTGGCCGCCAGTTCCTGCTGGTGGCCGCTGCAGCGCTCCACCAGCTCCACCAGGCCCGCCGCCGCGGCTCGGCCAACCACAACGCGCCAGGGGATACCGATCAGATCCGCGTCCTTGAACTTCACCCCGGCCCGTTCGTCGCGGTCGTCCAGCAACACCTCGACGCCGCTGGCCTGAAGTTGGCTGTAAAGCAGTTCCCCCAGCTCCCGTTGGCTGGCTTCGGCCCCATTGGCCACCACCACGATCACCTCATAGGGAGCGATCGATGGGGGCCAGCAGATGCCCTTCCCGTCGTGGAGCTGTTCCACGGCTGCCTGGGCCAGTCGGGAGACGCCGATGCCGTAGCAGCCCATCCACAGGGCCTCCTCGGCTCCTGAGCCGTTGGTGAAGCGGGCGCCTAGGGCTTCGGAGTACTTGCGGCCCAGTTGGAAGATGTGACCCACCTCGATGCCCCGGCTGGCTTCCAGGCGCTGGCTGGGGTCGTGCTGGCAGCGGTCGCCCGGCTGGGCGGCCCGGAGGTCCAGGCCCTCCGGGGAGGGACACAGGGATCCCCAGGCGGCACCTACTAGGTGGGTATCGATCCGGTTGGCCCCGCACACAAAGGCCTCCAACCCAGTGGCACTGCTGTCGGCGAGCCGCAGGAATGTCCTTGCCCAGGTGCGGGCCCCATCCAGCAGGCCATCCTCGAGCTGGGGACCCAGGTAGCCGAAGGGAATCGGGCCGAGCCCCTCCTTGCTGGAGGCCTCGGCGCTGAGGGGGGCGATCTCCAGCAGGGCGCCATGGGCGGCTGAGCAGCGTGCCGACACCGCATTGGCCAGTTTCACATCGTTGAGTTGCTGATCTCCCCTCAGGCTCACCAGCAGGGGCTGCTGGTGGCCGTCCTCGAAGCGGGCCAGCAGCAGCAGCACCTTCAGGATTTGGCTGGAATCGAAGCCATGGGCCTTGCACAGGCCGTCGATGCTGCTTTGCCCAGGGGTGGCCAGGGCCTCGCCCAGGCCGGCGGCCCTGGTCCCTTGCGGCAGGGCAACGGCTTCTGCCGCAAGGGAGATGGCCCGTTCCTGATTGGCGGCATAGCGCCCATCGCCGCTGGCCAGGATCAGGTCTTCGCCCGCCTCGGCGGTGACCATGAATTCCTGGCTGGCGGAGCCACCGATCGCCCCGCTGTCCGCTTCCACGGCCACGGTCCGCAGGCCGCAGCGGGCAAAGATGCGGCGGTAGGCCCGATCCATCTCCGCATAGCTCTGCCGCAGGCACTCCTCATCAGCATGGAAGGAGTAGGAATCTTTCATGATGAATTCCCGCCCCCGCATGAGCCCGAAGCGAGGACGGATTTCATCGCGGAACTTGGTTTGAATCTGATACAGATTCACTGGTAACTGTCGGTAGGACCGCAACAAGTCCCCAGCCAGCTCAGTCACGACCTCCTCATGGGTGGGTCCCAGCCCCAGGGATCGGCCCTGGCGGTCTTGGAGGTGAAACATGATCCCCTCGCCTGCGGTGTAGCCCGCCCAGCGGCCACTGCGCTGCCAGAGCTCCGCAGGATGCAGCTGGGGCAGCAGGGTTTCCAGCGCCCCGGTCGCGTCCATCTCCTCACGCACAACCTTTGAAACCTTCTGCAGCACGCGCCACATCAGGGGCAGGTAGGCGTAGAGCCCTGGACCCATGCGACGGATGTAACCGGCCCGCAGCAACAACTTGTGCGAGGGGATCTCGGCTTCCGCCGGGTCATCGCGCAACGTCACCAGCATCAGGCGGGAGACGCGCATGGCCAGGTGGTTCGGGGGAGGGCGGAACCTATCACCAGCCCTCGCCCAGCCACACAATTGCCTGGGTGGCCACCGGGGGAGGGGGTCCCTGAAACCCCTGCTAGGTTCCCAACCGTCTCGGTCTGCGCCCTAGAGGTCCCATGCCTTCCCACGCCAGAGCTGAAGCTGGAGCCGAAAGCGGAGCTGCTACCAATGGGGCAGCCGCCTTTACGGGTTCTGCTCCGGGTTCTGTTAAGGGTTCTGATCCCAGCAGGTTCGGCTCCGATCCAGCTGGGCCGACCGATCGGGAAGCGGCCCCCTTCTCTGCCCCAGAGGTGAGCGAGGGCCTGATTGGCATCGATGAGGTGCAGAAGGCCCTGAACCGTTCCCGGGCATCGGTATACCGCTATACCAATACCGATCCCCGCAACCTCAACCCACCCTTCAATCCGCGCAAGCTCAATCCTGAGTACAGGACCGATCAGAAAGATCCCCTGATGTTTCACACCAACGAGGTGGCCCGCTTTGCCCGCGACGTGTTGCGGATCAAAGAGGTGACCGTTGAGGTGCTGAACTCCCCCTCCACGGCCACCCAGCAGTTACTGGGAGCCATCCTTGAGGAGCTGCGGACCATCCGCTCACGTCTTGACCATCTCGACCATCTCGATGGACGCACTGCTGTTGACCTCAGTGCCCGCCGCGACCAGCTGGACCATGGCGCCCGCCCGGCTGCCTGAGCCGTCAGGGGGCAAGGGGATTTTTGGCAGTTGCTCGCAAAAGGTGTAAGAATTGGAGTTAGTTATTAACGATTAGGGATTGGGCTATGGAGCCCGCTCCTACCCCATGGATGTTGTTCCCCGAGAATCCCAGGCCGGCGATCAAGAATTTACCGATCGCCAATCGATTGATTCAGAATCAATAGCCGATCAGCCTGAGGATCCTTACAGTCCAGGCCAGCAGGCCCTTCTCCCCCTTCTGCTCGGCGCCTTGATTGCCCTGGTTACCGCGGTAGTCCCCCTTGCCACCGTTGTGGGTGGACGGTCAGCGACCCTATTGGTGCCAATGGATTCAGCCTTGACCCAGGTTCCCGATCCCTGAGTCCTTGACTTTGGCAACCCCACTGAATCGTCGCCTTCAGGGGGTTCGTTGCAGCAGAAAGCCCTCATAGCCGAGGGCCTGAAAAATCTTGGCCGGATCACTGAAGCCGGCGGCATTGACAAGGGAGTTGAGTCGGGCTTCGCCAATGGGGTGGAGCCCCTGGGTAAGGGGTTCGAGCACCTCCGGATCGGCCTCGAGTCCGCTGGCCCGCTGGAAGCCGAGCCAGGCCTCTCCCACCTGACTCTGCAGGGCGGATCGCTCCGGCGCCATCAGGTCAACCAGCACCAGTTGGCCGCCGGGCTCCAGGCTGCGGGCCAGGGCGGCAAGGAAGGCCAGTTTCGCCCCGTCATCGGGCAGCGACTGCAGCACCAGCACCGAGAGCGCTCCGGCAAAGCAGCCATCCGCCTGGAGATCCTCCACGCTGCTCTGACGCCAGCTGATGCCCTCCGCGCCCAGCCGCTGGCGGGCCGCGGCAAGCATCTCAGCGGAGGGGTCAATGGCCGTCAGCCGCCAGTCGGGCCGCTGGGCCCGGGCCTCAACCAGCTCGGCCCCTGTGCCGCATCCCGCGACCAGCACCGCAGCCCCCTGGCGGCCAGCCAGGGGGGAGGCTGCCAGCAGGGCCACCGCCAGTCGGGCCAGGCTGGCGTAGCCAGGAATCAGCTGCTGCACGATCAGGTCGTAGCCGATGGGAGCTGACACGGCTTGAAGTCGGGGGATCTAATGCTAGGCAGGGGGACGGGCGTGGCTTAAGTTGGGCGGCGCCCATTCCCCCAGCCCGACCGTGCCCACCATCCGTTTTGAACAGGAAGGCCAGCAGGTCGGTTGCATCGAGGGAGCAAACCTTCGCAAGGCTGCCCTGGATGCGGGCATCAACCCCTACA
>NZ_JAGQCR010000176.1:0-6745 GCF_024346295.1 Cyanobium sp. BA20m-14 | reverse complement strand
AGCCACGCCAACCCCGACGGTGTCGCCATCAGCCGTTGCAGCTGCGTAGGCACCAGGGAGAGCAGCACGGGGCGATCGCTGGGCAGGGGCAGCGCCGCCGCCACCACCTCCGGCTGCCGCAGCAGGGCGGGCTCCACCTGCTGCACACCGCAGCCCCACTGCCTGGAGCGCACCAGCGGCAGCAGCCCACTGACGTGGTGCAGCGGCAGGGGGTTGAGATGCAGGCAGGCCGCCGGCTCGATGCCCTGGGCTGCCAGCCAGGTGCCGGTGGCCGCCGCCGAGGCCTGCAGGTGCGAGAGGGGCTGCAGGCACCACCGGCGCCGGCCGCTGCTGCCGCCGCTGCCCACCAGCACGCCCGGCCCCCACACCTGCAGCTGCTCGAGCACCCCCGCGGGGCCAGCCGGGCCGAAGGCCGCCGCCAACTCAACCTGCTGGGCGGCAGAGGCCAGGGGCACGACCAGGCCGCAGTCCCAGGCTTGCAGCAGCTGCTGGACCCTCATCGCACCCCTCCTCCCGCGGCCTGCCACACCCTGGCCGGATCCGGGGCTGCCAGGTCCCCCTGGGGCTGCCAGCCGCTAGCCAGGCCCGGTGCCACCGGGGTGGGCCCCTGGGCCTGCAGGGCCGCCAGATGGTGCAGCCAGCGCCGGCCGATGCCTGTTTCAAAGGCGGTGCTGAGCATCAACCGCGGGGCGCCCTGCTCCAGCGCCGCCAACAGCGGCCGCGGATCCCCCTCCTGGCTGGGCCGCCGCACCTGCCAGCCCGACCAGCTCTGGCGCAACCAGGGCTGCTGCTGCAGGGATTCATCCAGGGCCACCGGCACCCGGGTGGCCAGGGCCTCCAGGCCCGCCAGGTCGGCAGGGCCCAGGGGCTGCTCCAGCCATTCCAGCCGGGGCTCACCGGCGAGCCGCTCGGCCCAGGCCCAGGCCGTGGCCGGCTGCCAGCCCCCATTGGCATCCAGGCGCAGGCGCCCTTCTGGGGGCAGGAGTTGGAGCAGCTGCTCCAGCAAGGTGCGTTCCAGCCCATCAGGGTGCACTGCCACCTTCCACTTGAACACCGGCAGCTCGCCCCGGGTCAGCGCCAGCCGCTCCAAAGCCAGCCGCTCCAGGGCCGCCGGACCGGCCGACAGCAACCGGGCCGAGGGGGGCGGCGGCAGCCAGCGCCCCGGGGGCAGGCCATCGAGCTCGGCCAGGGCCGCTCCCAGGGCGAAGCCGAGGCTGGGCGGCAGGGTGCCGGCCGCCAGGGCCCCCTCCAGCTGGGGCCGGGAGCATTGGGGCCCCAGGCCTTCAATCGCCGCCGCCAGGGGCTCCAGCTGCCCATCCAGCGGGGCGGCCTCTCCCCAGCCCACCAGCCCCTCGGGGCTGTGCAGCCGCAACAGCCAGCCGCGCTTCCCGGCGATGGGGCCCCTGGCGGTGCTGAGGGCCTGGGGCAAGCTGAGCCCAAAGGGCCGCCACACCAGCCCTAACCAGCCAACCCCTGCCGCCATCGCTCAGCCCCACCAGCGGCCCAGGGCCAGCCCCAGGGCCAGGCCGAGCCCACTGAGAGCCTGAAAACGCAGGGCCAGAAACTTACTGCCGCCGATGCGACTGCCATCGTGGTGGTGCTGGCTCAGCAAGCCGATCAGCCGCCGGGCCGGCGGCAAACCGATCACCCCCAGCAGGGCCGTGGGCGGCCAGCGCAGGGCCGCCGGCCCAACCAGCACGGGCGCCCACTGCAGAGCCAGGCTGGCTGCCACAAACCAGGGCACCAGCCGCGCCGCCGTCGCCGTTCCCAGCCGCACCACCGGCGATCGCTTGCCGTTGGCGCCGTCCTCACCCACCTGATGAAAGTGGGAGCAGAACAGCACCAAGGCGGTGGCCAGAGCCGGACCGCTGCCCAGTTCCAGCGCCGCGCGCCAGGGCAGCACCGCCCCGGCGCTTGGGGGCGCCAGAGCCACCAGGGCGGCGGCGGTGGCCAGGGGGCCAAAGGCCAGCCAGCACAGGGGTTCCCCCAGGCCCCGATAGCCCAGCCGAAACGGCGGGCCCTGGTAGATGTAACCGAGGCCGCAGCAGGCCAGCACCAGGCCCAACACCGCCGGGCTACTGCGCCAGGCCACCAGGGCCATCAGGGCCAATCCCCCCAGTAGGCAACCGTTGGCCAACCAGGCCACCCGGTCGCGGCGGCCGGTGAGATTGACCAGCGAATGGGGTTTGCCGTGGGTGTCCACGCCGGTATCGGCGTCGAAGACATCGTTGGCCAGGTTTTCCCAGGCCAGCAGCAGCACCGCCGCCAGCAGAAACAGCAGTAACTGGTCGAGACGCACCGGCTCCGCCCGGCCGAAGCGCCAGCCCGCAGCCAGCAGCACCGGCATCACCGCCACCGCGTACATCGGCCACTTGATCGCCGCCTGCCACAGCTGCCGCCGATCCGGCGGGCTGGCGTAACGGCTTGCGACGACCTTGGGCTCAGTCATGGGGGCCGCAGGCGGCAGCCGCTGCAGGGCCCATACATTTGAGCAGCTCTCTGTCGCGGCCCCGGCCCCTTCTGGTGCAGGCCTCCCATTCCTTCACCGATTCCCCAGGCGGTTCGTCTGGGAATTCGTTCACGGATCTGCTGACCGCCGCCAATGGGCAGGCCCGTCAGCTGGAGGAGGACGGCGTTCTCAGCCTGGCCCTGCCGCTGACCGGCGGCGACCCCCTGTTGCTGCTGCCTCACCTGGAGCCCAGCGGCGGGGATGGCTTCCGTTTCCTCTGGGATGGGGCTCCGGGGCTCTGCATTGCCGCCGCCGGCCGCACCAACAGCCTGGAGCTGAGTGGCCCGCGCCGCTTCGAGTTGGCCCAGCGCTTCGCCAGCGCCAGCCTCAGCCGTCTGGCCACAACCAACGCCGGCCCACCCCTGGCCCGGCCCAGGGTGCTGCTGGCCTTCGCCTTCTTCGATGCGCCCCTGCGGAGCGAGCCGGGGTCGGTGCCAGGGGTGCAGGCGGTGCTGCCGCGCTGGCAACTCAGCCGCCAGGGGCAGCACTGCTGGCTGCGGCTGCAACGGCCGATTGGCGGCGGGGTGACGCCGCGGCAGCTGGCAGAGGAACTCTGGGAGCGGGCACGCCGGCTAGAGCAACTGGTGGAGCAGGCGGAGGAACCAGGCTGGAGCGAGCTGGGCGGTATCGGCCTGCGCTGGAGCGCCCCCTGGCAAGGCAGCTATCGCTTCGCCGTGGCCGAGGCCCTGAGCAAGGTGGAGGCGGGCGAATTGAAAAAGGTGGTGCTGGCGGTGCGCCAGGAGCTCCAGCTCGACACCGCCCCCGACCCCCTGGCCCTGCTCGCCCCGTTGCGACGGCACCAGGGCGGCAGCTGCCGCTTTCTATGGCAACAGGGCCCCGGCTCGGCCCTGATCGGCGCCTCCCCGGAGCGGTTGCTCACCGTGCGCCAGGGCCAGCTGCGCAGTGATGCCCTGGCCGGCACCGCCCCGGCGGGGGATCAGGCGGCGGCCCTACTGCACTCCAGCAAGGACCGCCACGAACACGAGCTGGTGGTGGACACCATCACCGCCGTACTGGCCCGAGCTGGCCTCACCCCCCGCCGGCCCCGCCACCCCCGCCTAGCGCGCCATGGCCAACTGGTGCACCTGCATACGCCGATCACGGCAGCCCTGGCCCAGCACCAGCCCCTCACCATTGCCGCAGCCCTCCATCCCACCCCCGCCGTGGCGGGCCTGCCCAGGCGCGAGGCGATGGCCTGGCTGCGCAGCCTCGAACCCTTTGAGCGCGGCCACTACGCCGCCCCGATCGGCTGGATCGACAGCGCCGGTGACGCCGACCTGCGGGTAGCGATCCGCAGCGGCACCTTGCGGGGGGATCGCCTCGAGCTCACCGCCGGCGCGGGGCTGGTGCGCGGCTCCACGGTGGAGCGGGAGCTGGCGGAGGTGGCCCTCAAGCTCGGCGTTCTCCAGCAACAGCTGGATCTGCCCGCTCAGGCCAGCAGCCGCTCGATCGTCTGATCCGCCAGCGGGATCCCCCCCAACCGCTCCACCTCGCGCACGCCGGTGGGGCTGGTGACGTTGATCTCGCTGAGCCTGCCGTCGATCACATCGATGCCAACGAAAAACAGGCCTTCTGCCTGGAGCGCGGGCGCCAGCTCGGCGCAGATGGCCCGCTCGGCGGCGCTGAGCTCGGTGGCCTCAGGGGCCCCGCCCAGGGCCAGATTGCTGCGGAACTCGCCGCCGGTGGGCTTGCGATTCACCGCCCCGAGCGGCTCCCCATCCACCAGCAGGATGCGCTTGTCGCCGGCGCTCACCCCGGGCAGGAAGGCCTGCACCATCACCGGCAGCCGCTCCTGGCCCGTCACCAGCTCCAGCAGGGCCCGCAGGCCCGGCGTGGCCGCGGCGGCAAACACCACCCCCTGGCCGGCCCGCCCCCCCAGGGGCTTAAGCACCACCTCCCGATGCTCGGCCGTGAAGGCCGCCAGGGCGTCCACCCGGCTGGCCACCAGGGTCGGCGCCATTAGGTGGCTCCAGCGCAGGGAGCTCAGCTTTTCGTTCCAGGCCCTCAGGGCCGCGGGGCGATTCAGCACCCGCACCCCCTGGCGCTCCGCCAAATCCAGCAGGTGAGTGGCATAGAGGTAGGCCTCATCCACCGGTGGGTCCTTACGCATCCACACATGGGGGAAGGCCGTAAGCGGCAGCCGCTGGGAATCGCCCAGGCCATACCAACTGGCTGCACCATCCGGCTGGGGCTCCAGTGGCTGGGCCACCGCCCAGGCGCCATGGCCCCCGGGCCCATCGGCAGCGGCAAGATCGGCCATGGTGCAGACCCACACCTGCTCACCGGCCCGCTGGGCCGCCTGGATCAGGGCCACGCTGGAATCCTTGGCCGGGTTGAGCCGGGCAATCGGATCGATCACGAACAGCTGGGAGGCCACCGCTCAGCTCGCCAGCAGGGCGTCGAGCTGGCCGGAGCGCTCGAGGGCATGCAGATCGTCGCAGCCACCCACGTGCTGGCCGTTGATGAAGGTCTGGGGCACGCTGCGCCGCCCACCGCTCTTGGCGGCCATGGCCGAGCGGGCAGCCTCATCGCCGTCGATCACATATTCGCTGTAGGCAACGCCCTTGCGGTCAAGCAGGGCCTTGGCACGGATGCAGAAGGGGCAGAACCGCCAGGTGTACATCTCAACGGTGGCGGCCATCGGGGCCTTTGCACAGATGAACTGATCCTAGAAGTAGCCGCCGACGTAGCTCCTCCGAGACCATGGTCCGCACCATGGTCATTACAGTTTCCATCCATCACGGAAGCAGCGCCATGGTCTGGCAGATCAGCGCCAGCCAGTTCAAGGCCCGCTGCCTTGGCCTGATGGACGATGTCGCCCGCAGCGGCGAAGCCCTGGTCATCACCACGGTCAGCCCGTTGCGGAGCTTCATCCGTGCCGCGGTACTCGCCGCGCCAGTCCTTTTGGGCTGCACCTCGCCACCCGCTTCGACGGCGACGTCGTGGCGCCCCTGGACGAACCCTGGGAGGTCCTGTAGTGATCTTACTGGATACCCACGTCCTGCTTTAGCTGGACCGCAATGACGCCCAACTCGGCCACCAAGCCAGGAAGACCATCGCTCAGTCCTGGGAGCGATGCCAGGTGGCCGTGAGTGTGATCAGCTTCTGGGAGGCTGCCATGCTCAACCGTCGGGGGCGTATCCACCTAGGCCTGCCGCCCGAGCGTTGGCGAGCCGATTGGCTGGAGGCTGGCCTGCTCGAACTGCCCCTCGAAGGCGGCATCGCCCTGCAGGCCGTTGAGCTGGACGCGTTTCATGCCGATCCTGCAGACCGCTTCATTTCCGCCAGCGCGATATGGCACCGCGCCACGCTGCTCACAGCGGATCAAGCCATTCTCAACTGGCCAGGCTCCCTGGAGCGATTGGACGGGCGCCACTGATACGGTCAGACCATCAGAAGGCCATCGCCGTGACCACCGCCAGCATCCCCGCCGCAGTGCCGCTCGACCTCACCGACTTCAAGCGCGACCTCTCCGAGCTCACCGACCGCCTGGGCCATGCCCAGGACTGTCTTTGACGTACCGGCCCTGAAAGCCCGGCAACAAGACCTGGAGCAGCTGGCCTCCCAGAGCGACTTCTGGGACGACCAAAAAGCAGCCCAGGCAAAGATGCGCCAGCTCGATGAAGTGAGGGCCCAGCTCGAGCAGCTGGCCGCCTGGCGGGCGGCGGTGGTCGATGGTGAAGCCACCCTCGAGCTCTACGGCCTCGAGCCCGATGGGGAGCTGCTGGCCGAATCGAACCAGGCCCTGCAGAAGCTACGGGCCGACCTGGACCGCTGGGAGCTAGAGCGCCTGCTCTCTGGCCCCTACGACAAGGAGGGCGCCGTGATCAACATCAACGCCGGCGCCGGCGGCACCGACGCCCAGGACTGGGCCCTGATGCTGATGCGCATGTACACCCGCTGGGCCGAAGACCACGGCATGAAGGTGAGCGTGGACGAGCTCAGCGAAGGGGAAGAGGCAGGCATCAAGAGCTGCACAATCGAGATCGAGGGCCGCTACGCCTACGGCTACCTGCGCAACGAAAAGGGCACCCACCGGCTGGTGCGAATCAGCCCGTTCAACGCCAACGACAAGCGCCAGACGAGTTTTGCCGGTGTGGAGGTGATGCCCAATATCGAGGCGGAAGTGAAGCTCGACATCCCCGACAAAGACCTGGAGATCACCACCAGCCGCTCTGGCGGTGCCGGCGGCCAGAACGTCAACAAGGTGGAAACGGCCGTGCGCATCCTGCACAT
>NZ_JAGQCR010000175.1:0-6768 GCF_024346295.1 Cyanobium sp. BA20m-14 | reverse complement strand
TAGGCCCTTGCCTTTAGGCACCCCTTGCTGACTCGAGGAGGAGTTGGGGTACATAATCGCAACAGAAGTTGTATGACTGAAGGTATCACTGACCTACCATCTCTCCCTCGGCCCTATGCCTTTCCTGGCGAGTGCGATGCAATTAGATACCCTGGAGTCACATGCACAGGCTTACACCTTTCCAACTCCTAGCAATGGCAGCCTGTTACTCAAGGACTCCCGAAAAGCAAGATAGATTATTTTCCATTCTGGACTACTTGCCTCTCCAATTGAGCTTTTCAGCGGATCTGCCCAGAGGCAGGTTGCGGAACCGCTTGGAGTTCGGCGTTCGCCGCCTTGCGCCAGCCACTGGTGGCGGCGATTGATTGATCCCCATGTCTGATCGTGTCGCTCCTCTGGCAAGAGCCCAATGATACGCCACTTTATGGCTTCATGAACCCTTTGTTGCGGCTGCTCGGAGCAGCTGCCTCCCAATAGTCTGCTCACCGGCATGATCGTCTTCTCGGCCGGGTTCGTCGGTGCCTGCGAGCTTCCCAACTGGATCCAGGCCCCCCGCCAAGTGAATGCCGGTCTCGCAGCCCGGCTCTCGACCTGTTCTTCCCCTCCGGCATGCAGTCCGCAGCCGCGAAGAACCAGCCGGCCTTGGCCACTGGTCGATGGGGAGTGTTCCGATGAGCCGCCCCATTCCCATTGGCGACAAAGTTGAGCACTTCGATCCTGAGCTGGCTCACCATCGGGCCCGGTTGCAGGCGGTGCTGGAGCGGCTGGTGGACCTTGAGCTCTAGGCACCGGAAGAGGGCAGCGTGCTGCGAGTTCTATTGAAGGCAGCGATGGAGACCAAGGCATCGCAAGCGTGGCCGGAAAAACCGGCTACGGCCACCGTCCTACCCGCTGATATCGCTGTCGCCCCCCCTATGGTGCGGGATTTATAGGGCTTACGGCTCAATTCCTGCCCCGATCACGAGACCGGTGCTGAGCCCTGGACGCTTGGCTTGAGAACTTACAAGGACGGCACTCTGGTCAAGTCCGGCGACACGATCAGCCAGGATCTGGCCGATGCCCTGCTGGAGGGGCGTCTTGCTTGTGACTGGGGTCTGCTGGTCAAGCTGGTGCCCGGCTGGCGGCAGTTCAACGTCAATCAGCAAGCGGCGCTGCTTTCGTTCTCGTACAACTGCGGCCCAGCCTTGTTCGGCGGTCTTGATGCTCTACGTCAATCCTGGCGGTCCCAGCGAGGCGGGCCTGCGGAGGGGGAGGAAGGCGGAGGCCGCTCTATTGAGTGCTGCGCCAGGGAGCAGACCCATCACGGCTGAATCTGCAGCAGGGGCCCCTGCTGCCTGCTGCTACCCAGCCGCTACAAATTCATGCCCCACTTGTCCCGTCAGCGGCGTCAATCGTCACGCCGGCCAACAGCGCGTCATCTTATGCGGCCATGGCCTCGCTGTAGAGCACCGGTCCCTGATCGGCCTTGAGCGCCTGCCTGCTGAGGAAATCGAGGAAGAACCCGAGCAGCAGGCTGTCCTCCTCAGCTTCTCCCTGCTGCGGCTCTTCTGGCTCCAGGCGCAATAGAAGGGTGTTTTCATCAAGCACCTCCGCCTGGCCGGCAGCACCGGCGAACTGGGAATGGTCCCGGTAAAAGGCCGCAGGCAACCGCAGTCCGTAGGAGTTACCAATTCGGGCAGGGGTCACGCGGTAGGTGGAGATAGCCATGCAAAGCAGCGGTCCAAATCCAGACACGCACCACGTTGATCCAGGTTCGCTTGCGCTCAGGCTGCTGCCCCGCCATCGAGTCCCAGCTGCTGGCGCAGCTCGGCCCCATCGATCACCCCCCGCTCATGCAACACCAGCCACTCCTGCACTGAGGGCTGGGGTTTGCGCGGCGGTTGGGGCGGCACTAGCGGGCAAATCTCCACGCTGCAGGCCGGTGTGTCGGACAGTTTTTCACCGGTGAGGCGGGTCCACTGGAGCAGCAGGGTGCTGAGCATCGAGCTCTTCTGGCCCGCCAACGACTGCAGCACCGCAAAGCTCTGGCCGGCGGTGAGCGAAATCTCCAGCTCGGTGCGAGCCGGGCCGCGGCCACCGGCGGGGATCAGGGCGTCGCGCCGCATTGCTTCTTCCAGCTGCTGCAGGTAGGCCCGGTGCTCCGCCAGCGAACGGGCTTCTATTTCGACCCACTGAAACTTGGCACCCTCCGGCAGGTCCATGAAGGAGGAGGTGGAAAGCACCAGGCGCTGGGGACGCTGGCCTTCTGCGCCACCATTAGATGCACTCGAGCCCAGGGCACCATCACTGCGGCGGAAGCCGTAGGCATCCACCAAGCCCGTGCGCACGCCTACTGGCAAGGCGGTACGTGACAACAGATCCTCGTAGTCGCTGCGGCAGCGGTAGTGGTTGAGGTACTGGTGGGCTAGTCCCAGGTGGGGCAAATCGCCCTCTCCAAAGGCACTGCCATCCACTGAGTACCAGAGGGCCGGAAGGTCAAAGCGCTGAGGCAGCAGCGAAGGCTCACCCACCGGCACCACGTCGTAGCCATCGACAGCACCGGGGTTGGGATTGGCCTGCCAGCTGCGCAGCACCAGGCCGTCATCGGTGACCGAAAGGCTGCGGTAGATCCAGGCCTGTGGATCCGGCACTAAGCCGCCATGGGCGTCGATCACCACAGTCGGCACGGCTGCATTGCCGCTGGCGAACCGGGGCGGCAGGGCTTGGCGGCGCGGCTCCCGCCAGACGATCTTGACCGGCCCCGATGCCGGAGCAGAACTGGCGGCATCGGTAGGCAGGCGCCAGTTGAGCAGGTCGCCTCGGGGTACCAGCTGCAGCCGGGGCAGGGATAGCCGGTCGCCCTTGGCGAGGGCCTCCAGCCGGTCCCCTTCTGAGGGCCAGCGGTGCTGGGGCGGCAGCTGCAGGATCAGGCAGCCGCCATCGCGCAGGGTGAGTAGGTCGGCAAGGAACAGGAACACTCCCAGGTCGGTGCCCTGGCCATCCACATCAGTGACCACCCGGGTCAGGGAGTCGGGCAGCTCCTGCCAGCTCAGGCGCGAAAGCATCCCGGCGTAGGTGCGTAGAGCATCGCGGTAGAAGCCGGTGGGGCGGGCGGCTTCTAGTCGTTTGAGATAGCAGGTCTCGGGCTCCTCAATACCGCGGGGTAGGTAGACCGGCCGGCGGCTGGTGCCATCAGGGAGTTCGAGCAGGGTCCAGCAGTCGTAGACCAGCTGCAGTCGGTCCCGAAGGCCAGAGAGGGTGGGGTGCTCCAGCCAGGGAGGCTGGTTTGGAACTTGGGCCTGTGTCTCTGGAGGGGAGAAGGGTCTACTGGGTGTGGTTGTCCTGCGGCGGCGGGTGGTGGGCACTGGCTGCTGCTTGTGGTCTCAGCTCTTGCCAGAGACCGTCATTGGCCACAGGGAGGTCTATGCAGAATCTGCATGATTTGGGTCTTAGCTCATGGCAAGTTGGTAGGTCGATCAAGCCGCGAAGCTTGGGATCTTCTATGGGTCCGTATAAAAACCAGGCGTAATAAGCGCTTTACCTGGGATTGGCTCCAAAGTAGTGGGTTTCGACTTCGACTCGGAAAGGCTTCGGGTTCTTATGCGGTCCACGGAGGTTCTCGTTATCGCTTAGCGAGGATCCGCCCGTATAGCGTTAGATGGTCACAGCGGAGGGGCGTTGGCGATTTGGGAATTCAAATGTAGGGTATGGAGGAAGTAACAGATGGCTCCGAATGTCGAGAACTCCCGCGAATAAGATTCTCATCGCCCTAAGCGCATCTGTGCTTTCTATTGGCTTGGATGTTAGTTTGGGGATGGCTCAAGCAGTGAAGCCTCAAATCTCAGAGCTTCCTGATTCCTCAATTCCCAGAGGCTGCGGCTATTCGCTAGATGACTGGAAGGGAACCACGCTTGCATGGGCTCCATACCAATATGAGGGCAATACACAACCAAATAATCTTCTCATGTCCATCGACGGAGAGGTCCGGGAACTACCGATAAACTCTCGCGGTGAAAATCACATCTCTGCCTATGACGGGAGATACTACGTTGATATTCGGACCCCAAGATGGAAACGAGTTGGAAGTGAGCTTTCCCAAGCTCGAGCCACTCTGCTCCTTAGAAATACAAAGGCTTACATCGAGGCAAACATTGTAGTAAGAGCGTCACAAGGATGCTAGGATATGCTATTTCATGGCCAGCTAACATCAAGATACAGCGAGCGGATGTGAAGTGCATATCTGCGTTCGATGAGACTTCGGCCGCTGATCTTGAGCATTGAACAGATGCAAAGAACTATAAAGGCCTTGGTGCTGGTTCAGGGCTGATGCATGTAAGAAGCCTCTTTGCGCTCTGCAGCTCTTTTCTGACTTCGTTGTCAAGCCCATCAGGATCAAAATGCATCACGTCGTTTCTAATCTCGCGAACTCTGTCAAGGATGCGAACGAATTCGGTACGATCGATTGCCAGCCCAAGTCTTGACCAGTTCTCTTCGGATTGCACCAGTCGAACGTATTCACCAAAAGTGAGGTCTGCAACTGTTGTAATCGTTCTTCCATCGTCTCCAGCTCTGACGCTCATCAGTTGCTGGTGAGTAAATCTTCCGTCTATTAGACGCCGAACATGCTTCTCAATCTCTCCAACAAGGAGGAATGGCTCAGCCAATGCCTGGAACTGTTCCGCAATATCATGGATGGTCAGAATACCCTGAAATGTCCGGTCTGGAGCTTGAACGACAACTACATCATGTAAAAGGATGCGCTGAACAACCTGGACTAAGTCGTCGGCATGATTAACGATCTCAGCGTGTTCCATCGCATCTTGAACTCGATTGGGTTGTCTGCCGCCTGCACGCTCAACGCCAAGTGAACGCCAACTGAACATGCCATCAATAGTCCGGGCTTCGACATGGCTCATTACCGGAAGCTGAGAAAAATTGTTCTCGAGCATTAGTGTTATGGCGCGCTCCACTGTCTCAGACTTCGATACCGCGATAATCTTCCTGTGAGCAGCAGCTACAGAAGTAACTCTTATTACGGGATCATCAACAGTTCCACCTCGCACAATGTCATCTTCAATGGGCCCACCAGTTCGTTTTATTTTTACGGGTTCGTCGAGATAAGCGGTCTCAAAGGACGGGTCGGTTTCAAGGTTGGCTGCAGATAATGCACCGTGAATTGCTGCGACTACATTGACCCCACGCCGTGTCTTCCCAAACCAGGCTAGAACATCTCTTACAAGATACTGGGGTTCCACTCCCTGCTGGATTGAATTAATCGCGCTTTGTGGAATCGCCATCCCGAATTAGAAACGGCATCTGCATAGCCCTAAGAGCCTAACAGTCCCCTGAAGTGGGCAAGCCACCACCAGCTCTCTGCTACGCCACGCCACACTCCTCGGCTGCCACTCAGGGCCAGCGTTGAGCTGACTAAGAAGCCATTGAAGATACGCAGGCATATCCGCTATACCCTGAACCCTACAGGCAATCGCATAAATCCATGAAACCCTTGTCCATCCTGAGATCCTTGTCTGCATCCTTTTTTGCGGTTGGTTTGCTCAGTTCCTCTGCGCCTGCAATTGCAGCTCCACCAACTCTCACTGGCTTCTCCTATCGAGAGGCAGGATTTGGAGGCTGTCAAGGAAGTGCTGTTCACAGGGGGCAAGATCCAGGAGAGGGGGTGCAGTTAGCAGCATGGGAATATGGAGGAAGTGGACCAGGCGTCGTTAACTTTGTCGTAGCCTTGGACGGGGTCATGCATAACCTGGCAGCCCGCAACGCGCAATTCGAGGATGGCGATGGAAAGATTCGCTCGACTTACGAGACACAATTTGGGATTTATAAGATTTCGGTTGTCTACGTGCTTGCAGGAATGAAGGGAAGTGAGATGTTGGGTGGTGACGGATCGATTCGGATTGAAAACACTACCAAGACTGGGGACGCCAGTGTTGTCTTGATTAGCGCTGAGGAAGGTTGCTGACAAAGATGCAGTCTTGTATAAAGATACAGCAGATGAGCGTGGATTTGATTTGCAAGGCTGCCAACTGGTCCCCCTGCTGATGTTGAGCATTCACTCAATTTGAAAAGCAACCACCCGTACTGAGCAGGCGTCAACAATCTGAATCCACTGCTCGCGGCTAATTCCTATTCGCTCCAGCATCTCGCCCACACCAACTCCTGAGGCAAGCAACCGCTGCCCCCGCGCATGCAGCTCCCGCCAAGTCGGCGGCACCTTCAGTAGAAAGCCGTTGTCGCGGAGAAAGTGCGTGATCTCCCCGTTGGCATAGGTGCGCCCGTAGGGCCGAAATGGCCCCCGAGAAGGGTCGTAGCGGCGGGCAGCTTTGATTAGCCCGATCATCGCCAGCTGCAGCAAGTCCTCCTTCGGGTGAACAGTGCGCCGAGCGAAGTTGCCTGCGATCTTCTCTGCCAGGTCCATATGCTCCAGCGCCAGGGCATCAGCAGCGGCATGGGGCCGCACTGGCCGCTGTCGCTGTGGCCTGCAGCGCGTCGGCGGCTGATACTTAGGCCTCGGCGGGTGATGCACCGGTGCCTGCAAGTTGATCTCCAGCTGCTCTGCCCGGGCATGGCACGCCGGCCGTCGGTAACGCTGTTGCTTGAGCATTTGCGCCGCACCTGCTGCATCACCTACCAGCACGACTGTGATCGGCAGCACCAGCTGCACTACAGCCGGAGTCAGCACCGCAGGGGGTGGGCTCTCCATCGCGGATGGCGTGGAACATTCCCGCACCGCGGACACCAACGGCTCGCTCACAATCCCCATCACCGGCTCAC
>NZ_JAGQCR010000174.1:0-6856 GCF_024346295.1 Cyanobium sp. BA20m-14 | reverse complement strand
GGGAGATCTACATACAATGTTGCGCTCCCTCCTGGAGTATTTGGGTTTATTAGATCAAGCCATCTCGGACTCGAATTGATGCCTCCCTGGCTTCCGAGGACTCCGATTTTCAGTTGCAGGGCTCCCTTTACTACCCTGACGTCTTGGTCGCCACCAAGTCCATCATCAGACCAGTATCTAAGACCATTATTATACGATGTAGTTCCAGTTCTAAAATTTCTTGATCCAAACTCGCCTTTTTTCCAGCTCCCGGCACTATATTCTCTGCCGATCTGAATTCCCGATCCATTTGCTATATAAAGCCAGCTCTGTCCGGCAAATGGATCAGAGTTGAACTGCTCCGATGCCAGTGTCTTTGGAGGTAGGACAGCTGCTTCGGCGTTAATGTACCCAGATTTGGGGTCTAGCAATATAATTTCATCGCCTAAGGTATATTGGCCGGAAAGATTTACTTCGCTGAGGGGTCTATCTAATAAGATATTGGAAAAGTGCTCGCCCTCGTCACCACGCGTATCCGCTTCATTCAGTTGTGCATCCAAGTGATGCCCCAGTTCCTCAGTGAGAACCGCATTCACCTGATCCTGGCTTGCCGTCGCCAACCAGACAGCATTCAGATAGATGGTTCCGGTGCTGATCGCATAAGCCCCAAGCGCCCCGCTGATATCTGCCGACGAAAGCAAAACAATCGGCGGCAGGGCGCTGAAATCATCTTTTGCCCACTGGGCTGTTAGCTCTTCAAGAGCCTCAGGCGTCCCGTTAAGGAGCAAGGCCTCCTGAGCTGCCGCCACCAGCGAGCCATCTGCTGCCCAGCCCTGGAGCAGGGCGTACCACTCGGGGAGCAGGGAGGCGAGGAATTCGTCGCTGAGATTGGTTGCCATTACTAAATTCTCTACTTCTTGCTTGGGCGTTCTGGATAAGTTGCTAGCCCTTCCTCGTGCCTTCAGGATCTCTTGGATTCTACATGGGTCTTGCCAAATTTGGATAAAAAAATTTAGCCGGCAGCATTCAAGGTTTAATTTCTCAGCGAGTAGCTGCTGCGGCCCGGCATTTTCCTGAGGCATATGTCTTTATGCAGTTAATGCATAAAACCTTGCTCTTTCATCCCTGCCTGGGTCTTTCCGCTCTATTTGAGCCAATAACAAGCCTCCGCCACGCCCGACAGGTGCCATTTGGACCCCCTTTCTGGTCCTGAGCTCAAAGTCATTGAGGATGCGGGTGAGCGGCCTGAGGCTCGCCCCTTGCTGGTGTAGGGGTAGGACAAAGGGAGCGATGGCTGCTGCTTCTATCTCCAGCAGCCTGGCCTGCTCAGCGTTGTGCGCTTTGAGGTGCTCCCTGGTCCCACCGAGTAAAATCCCACGCTTTGTGCTTGCTGGCATTGGCCTGCACCTTGGTGCCATCCAGTGCCACATGGCCCAGGCTCACCATGCCGGCCTTCTGGCACAGCCGCAGGATCTGCACGAACAGATCGCTCAGAGCATCAAGATTGCGGCGCCGGAATTCACTGATACGGCTGTGATCGGGCTGTTGGTTGGCGGTCAGCACCCGGAAGGCCAGATCCTCGTAGCAGGCCCGCTCGATCCTGCGCGAGGAGACGATGCCCACGCAGTAGCCGTAGAGCAACAGCAACGTCATCATCCTCGGGTCAAACCCTTTCTCCCCACGGGGATCCTTGGCCTGAGCAGGGATCAGAATCGCGCCGAGATCCAGCTCATTCACCAGATCCAGCAGGAAATACACCTGGTGGTCATCCGAGAGCCAGTCACTGGGTGATGGCGGCAGCAGGGTCGTCTGCTCCGGCTGCCAGGGACGGAAGGACTTGGGCTTTTGCATGCCCCATTCTCTCGCCTGGATCCATTGCAGTCACTGGGATCTGGGCAGATTTAGGGGCGTCTGTGGAGAAGCGGACGCTGATCTATGCGCAACAGGCTCCTAGGGCAGCTGCGCCAGGGCTGCAGCCTCATCGGGATCGAGGGCGCCGGCGCTGGCCACCATGGCCCGCTTCACCCGGGGGTGTTGCCGGGCCTCAACCCAGGGATCAGGGTCTGCTGGTGGCCGCGGCGTATCCAGCAGCAGACCAGCGTCGGCCAGATCCACCAGATCGAGCGCCTCCAGATCCAGCCGGGCCAGGCCCATCACATTCACGGCCTGCCGGCGCTTGTGGATCCCGGGCCACAGCGGCTTGAGGCAGGTGCCGCAGCACGGGGCCAGCTCGGTGTGGCTGACCCAGCGCAGCATCGGCCGCTGGCCTCCCAGCCTGTTGGCCTGGGGTGGCGGGCAGGAACAGATCGGCCCCACCGGGCCGGGGCGTTTCTTCGGCAGCGGGTCGAGGATCGTGCCCGGCCCGGCACCGTCGAGGATGTTGCCTCTCAGGTAGGCGCCTGAGGGTCTGCGGCGGCGTGCCATCACAGCCTCCGGGTGGTGGTGCTCTGGTCCAGGCTCAGCCAGCGGCCCACGATGCCGATGAGGCCGGCGGCGGCGCTGAACTGCCGATCCTCGATGGCCGCCTCGATGGCGCCGTCCACCTTGGTGAGCATCCGGCTGACGTATTCGTGCCGCTCGGATTGAAAGTGCCGTTTCAGCTCCTCATCGGCCAGGGCGATCAGCTCCTCCATGCGGGCCTTCTGCAGCCCCCACTGCGCCCTGCCTCGGCCCACCACGGTCACATAGGCCGCCCCTTTGTGGAACCACTCGATGATCTGCCCGACCCTGGCCACCGTGATCGCCTGGCTGGCGCGGCCGCACACCGCCATGTGCAGCGGGTTGGCCTCACAGAACGCATCCCACTCCGGTCCCTCGCGGGTGGCGGGTATCGGGATGGCATCAGGCGGTGGCGGGAGCGAGCGGCGGGCCATGGATTCAGTCTGATTTTAGTTGCAGGGCGGTGAGCAGTAGCTGGATCAGCCGCGGCGCTTAGCCCATGGCGGAGTGGGATCCGCTGATCCAGGTCGCCCTGGGCGGGCCGATGCAGAACAGCCGGGCGTAGGCCGCGGCCACGGTTGCCTCGACAGCCAGCCCGGGTGGAACTGGGCGCAGGTAATGGCCATCACGATTCACCCCGATAGCAATCCGCCCAGGTGCGGCCGGCGGCGCTCAGCTCAGCTACCACCGGCACCGGGCGTACGGGACCACTTCCAGAGATCACCATTGCTTCGGCCGGCGGCGCCCATTGGAACTGGAAGGCCTGCATCAGGGCCTCGCGGTACAGATCCAGGTGCTGCTCGGGCACGCTCACCACCACCTCGTCGTGGAGGAAGCAACGCACCTGGGCGGCGATCTCCAGGGGCAGGCGCAGGATCCCCTCCGCCATCCACTCCCGGGTAGTGGATTGGCCCATGTAGGCCGGGGCCTGGGTGAAGGCCTTGCTCTCACCCTTGCGCGGGCCTTGGGTGTGGCGGCCGGTGTAGAGCAGGCGGCCGAAACCGTTGTTCAGGGGCCCGCCGGACTTGCCGATCGCCACCACCCGGTCGATCCAGCGGTGCACGGCGGCGTGCTGCTGGCGGTGGCGCTGAATGAAGGCCTCGCACTCCGGCAGGGGGATGCTGGTCTGATTGTGCATCCCATTGGGCTGCTGGTTGTAGCGGGTGCCGTGGCCCAGAGCCTTGGCCAGGTTCTTGGGGATGCCAAACTGCTGCGCCAGGGCCTGGTTGATGTCCACCCCGGCATCAAACAGATCGAGGTATCCAGGATCTTGGCTCCATACGGCCACGGCCCGGGCGTCAGCTTTGCTTAGGTCGATCGCCAGCAGCAGGTGATCATCGGCATCTGGCAGGAACACCTCCCGCTCGGCCAGCTTGCCGGCGTTCTTGCCGAACACTGTCAGGCCGGGTTTGGTGATGCTGCAGCGGCCGGTGGCCTGGCCGGGGAACACTGCCGGGTGCACCCGATCGCCCGCGGCGTAGGACAGCACATTGCTGTAAGTGCTGCGGCTGCCCACCAGGCCGGCCACATCCTCAGCCAGGGCCCCCAGGGCGGCATTGCCGGGGTGTTCGGCGGAGATGGCCAGCAGGCCCTCGGCCTTGATCTGCGGCTGGCCGGTGGCGGTGACGGGCAGGTTGATTCCCAGCTCGTCAAAGGCCGCGGCGATGGCCGCCTTGCCGGCAGCGGTGGCGTGGGGCGTATTCCACTTGCCGCATTTGTCTCGGGTGCGGGGCGGCAGGCCGATGGCCTCCAGCCAGGCCACGGTTTCGGCGATGCGCTGCTGCCGTGCAGCCTCGCGGACCTCGATCTCCGGCCGGTCGATCCGGAACCCAATCAGGGTGATGCCGTGGGTGAGGCGACCCATCAGGCGCAGCTCGCGGTGCTGGTAGGGGGTGAGCTGGCCGGCGGGGCACTGGGCGTCGAACACAGCGCGTCCCGCCATCACATCACCCCGCAAGTACCTGGTGTATCTGGGTTCGCCCTGCGGGATCAGCTCGAACCCGGCTGCCCTCAGCTCAGTCGGTGTGCCCTTCAAGCCGGCGCCCTCGGCCGCCTCGATCGCCAGCACCCCCAGGTCATCCGTTTTGCCCGGCAGGCCGCGGCGCCCCGCTGCAGCATCCAGCCCCAGCTGGCGCAGATACCGATCCGGCGGCAGATCCTCAACGTTCGGGTGGGCCAGGGCCTCCAGCACCATCGTGTCGATCAGCCGGCCCGCCTCGCTCAGTCCCAGCAGATCCAGCCCGTGGTGATGGGCTAGGGCCAGGAAATCGAACCCGAGCCCGTTGTGGGCCACCAGTGGGCCCTGGTGCTCCAGCAGCTCGGCCGGATCGGTGCCGATGCCGTGATCGGTGCCCACCAGCCGGACAAATGGCCGGGTTGGATCTGGGATGCGCCATAGCTCCGCGGCGCTGGCGGTTTCCAGATCCGCCACCAACGGATCGGTGCTGCCGGCCACCACTAGGGTCTCCGCCGGGGGGATCCACAGGGCCGGTTCAGCAGCCGCGGCCATTGTTAAAGGCTCGGCAGTTTCGGCAGTTTTGACCCATTGCAGCAGTTTGGTGTTCAGCTCAGGTTGTTTCCTATAGGTGGTGCAATAGGGCGAAACTGCCGAGACTGCCGATCCAGCAGCCCCTGGACCGTGCAGATCACCCTCCACCACAGCGATTTTTCCCTCGGCAGTTTTGCTCGGCACTTTTGACCCCGAAACTGCCGAGCCACCCCCTGGTGTTGAAGTTTGATGCTGACCTTGATCACAATCAGGCCCGCTCGGCAGTTTTGAGGGCCCCCGCTCGGCAGTTTCGGGATCCACCTCAATCAGGTCCCAGCACCACGTCCCGCCCTCCGGTTTGAACTCCTGCACCCAGGCCAGCCGCACCCGTTCGTTGAACTTGTGTTTGCCAAGAATCCAGCCGGCCTTGCCCCCGTGCTCCTCCTCCACCCAGCTGCAAAACAGCTGGTAGAGGTTCGATCGGGGGATGCACCGGGGACTCCGATCGCCCGGCACCGTCCGCTCCACCAGGAACATCCGCACCCGATCCGTACGCTCGGCAAAGGCCTGCTGGCGGCCAGGATCCAGCGGCAGGAAATTGCCCCGGAGCTTGCGCTTGTGCAGCGCCTCCACCAGCAGCCGCAACACCCCCGGGATCTCATCCCGCAGGATCCGATCCTCGATCGTTTTATCCTCCCGGCCCACAAAGCTGGTCGGAAACTCGAAATGGGCCACCCGAGCCAGGAACGCCCCGCTGGCCTCGCTGGTGGCTGGCACCGTGTTAGAGCTGAACACCAGCATCGCCTGGTTCCGCATCGCGAACCGATGCCCGTGCTTCCGCTGGGCCTCGAACTCATCCCCGCCGGTGAGCACTTTCACCAGCGACAGATCCTGCAGATCCTCCGCTGATAGATCGGCAAAGGTATTCAGCACCTTGCCGAACAGGCTGCTGCTGGCGAACCGATCACCGCCGGATCGGCTCAGGTCATGCAGGCTCACATTCGCCCGCAAATGGGCGCCCACCAGGGCGTTAAGGATCCGGATCCAGGTGCTTTTGCCTGAGCGGGTCGGGCCCGTCAGGAACACGATCAGCCGCGGCCACTCCGACAGATCCAGCATCTGGCAGCACACATCCAGTAGCCCATCCAGCTGGCCCGGCGCCACCTGTTCCACCCACTGCAGGTACGTGGGGCACTCCGCTGCCGGATCCCACTGGTGCGGCAGCTGGATCAGGGTCAGGTGCTCAGGGGTGTGCTCCCGCTGCTGCAGGGTCATCACATCCAGCAGGCAGTTCCGGAGATTGATCACCGGCCGCGGCTGCTGGAACGGAATCACCAGCCCCTCGGTTTTCAGCTGCGCCAGGGCGATCTTGGTAACGCTGGCCTCAAACTCCGGCCGGTAGTCATCCCCGAGCGTTTCGGACACCAGGCGGGTCCACCACAGGCTGCAGCCGTTGTGGAACACCCCGCCCTGATACACCGCCACCGACTGGTCGCCGCTCATCGCCAGGTCGTGCTCGCCGCTCAGGTATTCCCAGCAGCTGGCGGGCTTGAAATTGCTGCCATCGAAAAAGGCGGTGAGCTTGGCCGGCCGCTTCGGGGCCTTGATCGCCTTGTGCTCGATCGCCGTGTCGATCAGGTGGCGCAGCAGCTTTACCCGCCGCTCCAGCGTCGGCTGGCGGCCCAGCAGATCATCCAGGCCGTCACTATCGCCGCCGGTGCCGGGGTTGATCAGGAACCGCACCGACCGGGCCATCAGCTCGCCCAGCAGGTACTTCTCCAGCCGCCGGGCCGCCTCCCACACCATCCACTTGCTGGCCACATCGGCATCGAACGCCACCAGCACATCACGGCTCTCTACCGGCAGCGCCAGCAGATCCGCGCTCGGTTTCAGGTCGTGGCTCCAGCTCCAGCAGCCGGGCAGGCCGAATGGAATCGCAAATGGCGCCTC
>NZ_JAGQCR010000173.1:0-6881 GCF_024346295.1 Cyanobium sp. BA20m-14 | reverse complement strand
TGTGGATAAACAAGCCACTGGAAGAGCACGAACTGGCCCTGGAGTTACCCTTGGTTCAGGCCGCCTGAGTGGCAGCCAAGGAGTGACAACTTTCCTGAAAGTCACCGCTGCAGCGCTCACAGGGGCGGGTGACATTGGTAGCGAGCCGCTGCTAAACGATCTTTGTGCTGGTGGGCTCGACTTAGCCGTTATCTCAATCAAGCGGTCTGATCAGCTGGTTGCAAGCTGTACGAGCACAGGCAAATCAGTCTGGATCGCACCCAAGACCACACGGTCGCTCACTTTGAGATATTCGTGGGCCAGAAGATTGCGGAAGTCGATGATCTGCCTTCCCTCAGGGATTGCAGCAAATAGCTGGGGATCACGCTGGGCAATCACCTTGAGTGCTTCACCGATGATGATGAATTCACGCTCGACAGATGAACGGATCAGGCGCGTGGCGCTGTAGGTGCTTTCATCGATGCCCGCAGTCGCATCTTGGATTGCCGACGCGGCTTCCAAAATGTCGTTGAGGTAGGCACTGGAATTACGCTGCATAGATCTCTTGCTTGCTTGCTTCTATCGTTTGTTTGATGTATGGGTTGCGCACCGCATCAGACATCACCAGGTCAACGCGAGCAGCGAGATCCTGCCGTAGATCGTTCAGCAGAGCGAAGTAGGCCTTGTAGAGACTGGAAGCATCGAGCGGCTGGAACTCGACAAGCAAATCGATGTCACTTTCGCCAGGCCTGTAGTCCGCTCTCAGCACCGAGCCAAAGGCATGCAGCCTTGCCACGTGGTGGCGTCTACAGGCAGCAGTGATGGCCTCCAGTTGGGGCTGTGCAAGGGAAAGGCTCATGCTCCCCATTGTGCCCAGCTCACGGCCTCTTTTGGATGCTGCCGATGCCTGGCCCAGCGACGCTCAAGTTGAGAGCTTGCCAGGCTTTGCCAGAGGGCCATCGCCAGCTCCACTTGCGCAGCGCCTGGTAGCGCCGGCAGCACTGCCAAGGTGATGGCTCCCATCAGTAAACCTGGCCGCCAGGAACTCTGCCCTTAGCGGTAGCTGCTCGGCCCAGATGGGCCCTCGGCAATAGCCCCTGACCTCCTTGGGACTGCGCCCCCTGTGCCATGGGCATCACCCTGATCGAGGCAGCCAAATACGAAAACCGTCTTGAGCATCTAGCTGTGCTCAAGACGTTTTCAGAGGGCGAACTGCTCGCCCAGCTGCCGTTCATGAATATTGCCGGCAGCGGCCTGTTTTATTCCGCTGAACAGGAGCTGCCATCTGTTGGCTTTCGCGCTGTGAACGAGGGCTACACCCAGAGCTATGGCGTGGTGGACCAGCGCGCAGAAGCGGTGCACCTATTTGGTGGTGACGTGGATGTGGATCGCTCGATCGTTGACCTGATGGGTCCTGAGGCCCGCGCCAGCCAGATCGAGATGAAGGTGCGCTCCATGCGCCTCACCTTGGAAGCAACAGTGATCAATGGCGATAGCAGCGCCAACCCCAGGGCATTTGACGGCCTCAGTAAGCGCCTGCAGCCAGGCGATGCGATGGCAATCGACAACGCAGGCAGTGGTGGCGGCAGCGGTGGCGGCAGCACTGCTCCTGGTGCACCGCTTGATTTCGATCGCCTCGATGAGCTAATCGATTCGGTGAACGCCTATGGCGGCAGCAAGGTGCTGGTGATGAGCAAGGCGATGCGCCGTCAGCTCAATGCCCTGGCCCGCGCCTCCATTGGTGGCGAAGTGTATCAGACCAGTACCAACTCCTTTGGGATGACGGTGCACCGCTACCAGGACTGCGAGCTCGTCACGGTTGACCGCGATGCCCAGGGCATTGAGGTGATGGGTTACGACGAGGCAGGCGGCACCAGCTCGATTTACTGCTGCACCTTTGGTGATCAAGGCGTCACTGGTTTGCAGGGCCCTTTCCAGGGCCGCTATGGCATTTCGGTGCGGGACCTGGGCGAGGTACCTGATGCCCCGGTGTTTCGCACCCGCGTCGATTGGTACGTGGGCTTTGCCGTGCTGCAAAGCCGCGCTGCTGGCCGCCTCTTCAACATCACCCCTGCTAACTGAGCCATGAACGGCAATCCCTTGCTTGATGCGGAGACCACCCTGGTGGGCTGGACCAACCGCAGCGCAATACGCAAC
This sequence comes from Cyanobium sp. BA20m-14, assembly GCF_024346295.1. NCBI lineage: Bacteria > Bacillati > Cyanobacteriota > Cyanophyceae > Synechococcales > Prochlorococcaceae > Cyanobium > Cyanobium sp. BA20m-14. The sequence goes on along the minus strand of NZ_JAGQCR010000173.1, from coordinate 4,745 downwards.
TTGGAGCGCACCTTCCTCTCTGGAGAAGAGGTGCTGCTTACAACCAAGCTCGATGCGGCGTCACGCTTCTCAGTAGTAGCAAGTAATCCAGGCTCTGCTGCTGCAGTTGAAATTCAGGTGTCCTTTGCGCCTGTGCTGCGTGATGGCACAACCGGTAGCTGGGTGGTTGCTACCACCGTGGCGCTGCCAGCAGAAGGCGGGCGGGTGGAGGCGTTCATCAGTGGACGTGACATTCAGCTCAATGCTGCTGATTTAGCCGATGTGGATTTGCCAGCGGTCTGCTTTGCCAAAGCAGAGGTGAGCCCCGAGACCCCAGAGGGGATGCACGTGGGCCTTACGGCCACCATCCCCGCCTGAGCGCCATGACGACTCTTGTGCGCCATGACCTAAGTGATCCAGCCATTCCTGAGGGGATGGTGCGGATCAGTGCTGGAGCAGAGCACCGCTTTATATGGCCGGTGCACCTAGGCGGCTGGCAAAGCCTGGGCTGGCAGCTGCAACCTGCTGCCGATCTGACAGCACCTGAACCCAGGCGGCCGGAGCCGCTATTGCCTGAACCCAGGTTGGCGGAGCTGGAACTGGAACCAGATCTAGACCCATACCCGAATCCAGACCCAAATCCAGACCCAGACCCAGATTCAGGCCCAGAAGAGGTGGCGGGCCAGGGCCCGGACGCACAACACTCCCAGCCAGAGGTCGTTGACGCGCCGCCGTCTGGCGCAACTGACGCTGCGATGCCGCTGCCAGAGGCCACTGACTTTCAGGCGTTGACCAAGGCCCAGATCATTGAGCACTGCTCAACTATCCACGGGGTGGAGCTCGACGGCAGCCAGACCAAGGCCGAACTGGTGGAGCAGGCAAGGGCCCTGGAAAGCCAGGACGCGCAGTTGATCTGCCCGCCGCTGCCCGATGGGCTGGTGGATGACCCGCTGATCTGAGTGGATCTGCCCTCCCCATGACCTCCTTGTTGCGCACCCCGGCGATCAGCAGCAGCGGCATCAGCGCCCAGCTGATCCGCCTGTTGCCGCCTCTGGGGTGTCCGGGCCAGCCGGTTTGGGTGCCGCCCAATGAGGTGCTGCGCTGGGAGCAGCTGGGTTTTTACCGCGCTCCCATACCGGCAGCGGTACTGGAGCTGGCCTGGCAGCCCGTTGCCGCTACAGCTACGGCGGCTATCGCTGATCCAGCTGGCACCATTGCGGTGGAGCTACTGCTCAATACGCGCCACACCCCGCTCGCTGCGGTGACGGTGGACTGGGGTGATGGCACGACGACCGTGACCCTGCCCTGGCCCGCTGCCGACGGTGGGGACGCCAATGGCCGGTTGCTGCATGGCTATGCCAGCCGCAGGGATTACACGATCCGGGTTGCGCTCAGCGGCAATGGCCCTGCAGCTTCTGTGCTGGTGAGCCTTGCGGGCTGCCCGATCTGGAAGCCCGAGGTCACGCCGCCAACTGATTGCGGTGGCAGCTCAGGCAGCCGCTGGTTCAACGGCGATGGCCCCCCAATCACCATCAGCGGCGCTGTCCCCGGTGACTACTACCTCGATGGCATCTCTGGTGCCTTCTACCTGCTGGAGGACTGAGCAATGCCCTGGAGCAAGACCCAGAACATCCGCGGGCCGGCCGGTCCCCAAGGGGCGGCAGGTCCAACGACCCCTTCTACTGACGCCGGCAACCTGACAAGAGCTGGCAGTGATGGGTTGCTCTATACCCCTGCTAGCTGGTTGCTCACAGCTGATGTCACCTTGTATGTCGCCACCACAGCCGTTCCATAGGCGTCGGCTACGACCGGGTCCACGTGGCCATCGACGACGCCACGCGGCTCGCCTATGTGGAGGTTCTTGCTGATGAGCAGCAAGCCACTGCGATCGGTTTCCTGAGCCGCTCCGTGGCCTGGTTCAACGGCCAGGGCGTCGAGTGCCGTCAGGTGATGAGCGACAACGGTTCGGCCTACATCTCCAAGGCCTTTGCCAAGGCCTGCAGCGTCCTCAGGCTCAAGCACATCCGCACCAGGCCCTACACGCCTCGCACGAACGGCAAGGCCGAGCGGTTTATCCAGACCCTCTGTAAGGAATGGGCCTATGCCATGCCGTTCCAGAACTCCCAGGAGCGGAACGCCTGGCTACCCCGTTACCTGTCGATCTATAACCGGATCAGGAAACACTCAGCCCTCGGCAGCCGATCCCCTCAGCAGCGGCTCAACGAGCTGCTCTGCTGATCAACGTGGTGAGATACAACAGCTAGTCCTCCATTCTACTATTTTATGTTTCAGTGATATCAGTAATTGGAAGATCCACTGCTTCAGTTTGTCCGCATCTCTGCAGTAATACGATTGCAAGCACTAGTTCCATTGGAGTTTAATGAAGTTGCTGCCTGGTCGCTTCTTCATTAATTTCTAGAGAAGCTAGCCCGTAAGAAGTAAAAATTCAGTGGGGTTGCTCTTCCGAGCTTTGTCTGCTTGCTTGTCATCCATATTGCAGCCTTCATGGTTCTGCACGCCTTAGTTTACCCCAAGAATGTAGTCGAGAACTAAGGCTGGTATACCTGCAACCACTGCCAGCAGCAAGCCATAGATGATTGATTTGCCTCTGGGTATTTCTTCTACTTCTTTATCGACAGCAATATACCTTAGGTATGGAAAGAATATTCCGTAACTTAGGGAGATCGCAATGTTGGATACGTTCGATAGGTCGATGTTAATTACTGAAGATATGATCGACGCCAGAACGTAAATAATTCCTGACACATAAAAGTAGCTCCACTCCCTTATCTGTGTGCACACGGCAAACGGGAAGAAGAATGCTACCCAGGAAAAGCCCGCTGGATTCTTAACGCTGTTAGGCCCTATACTTCTCCCTGAATTGTTCCTTAGCTCTGGAAACGCATTTAATATTTTATCTAGGGTGTAGCCTTCTTCCAGTAATTTTCGGATCGCTGAAAGTCTCTTCTGCATTTCAGGGCTGATTGTTTCCTTGTAAGCAGTTATCTCATTTGGGTTCCCAACCTCGTCTAGCTTTTCGAGGAGGTCATCAGTTTCTTCTGCCACCTGGTTTAGGTTTTCCCATTCTTTGTTTTTGTCCATTTTCAGAGTACCTCCTGATTGGAATCTAGTTTTAGAATCTTAGACTGACTTGTGGCCTTCTGCACTCTTTTCCTTCCAGTTGTACAAGCCTTGTTCTCGTTGATCCAGATCCGTGTCACCTATTAGCCCAATTTATGGTTTCGGATTGCTCGATCCTGTGCAGGCAGTGCTTTTGACGACCGCCACAGCAGCTCAGTTGTACAGTAATGGCTTCGTAGCCCTGCCTGAACATCGAGAGACGGCAGCGCTGCGCTTTATTGTTCTCCTACGCCTCTATCGAGAAGGGGACACCCGGCCAGCCATCCGCTGCGCCCAATCCGGAAACTGGCTGATCAGGCCCTCGATCGGCTCAATCCCAACTTCTGTCAGCTCTACGCAGCAGAAGGTCGGCAATCGGCCCGAGCAGCCTGTGCTGGCCTAGATGCTTAAGTGGTTCTACTGGATCCGATCAGAGCGGCTGCTATTGGAGCAGCTCCACCATAAAATCCGGTTCCGCTTCCTGGGCTTGAGCAGTTCCAACGACTTTGAGGTGCAGGGGATATGTCTGTTGCAGGGTGCCCCCTTAGAGTTCCGTAATGGAAAGAAGCGCAGGTCTCTGAGTTCTCCTTTGCTTCCGACCCCAAAAGGCAAACCGCCCATTTCACCTTGCCAATCGAGCGATCAAGTCCCAGATTTACTCTCATAGCCCTCCTTTGCGTGAGTCTCGGCCTATTGCCTGGATGCAGGTCAAGGTTGTACCAGCAAGGAGCAACGACATCTTCTACCTCCACGTGTTCTAGCCAGACTTTGACAACTGAAGCCCTCTTTGAGGGTGCAAAACCAGGAGTCGCAGTTGTTCGAACTGATTCAATGGAGGGAAGTGCGTTCGTTATTCGGCAATCTGCTTCATCGACATTCTTGATAACAAACTCTCATGTCGTCGGACAGTCAAGCAGTGTTACATTGAAGTGGTCTGATGGCAGTGAAGATTCTGCTGCTGTTATTGCTAATTCTGGTGCGTCTACACCCCAGGCTGATTTGGCTTTACTCGAGGTTAGGGGTGTTCGTGGTCGGGCCTTAGTGTTAAAAGATACAGCTCCCAGCGTAGGTGCTGACATCGTTGCGATTGGTGCGCCGCAAGGCTTGGAATTCAGCCTTACAAGAGGCGTTGTAAGTAGCCTTCGCGATAACGGCGAGATCCTTCAAATTGATGCACCCATCAATCCAGGGAACTCTGGGGGTCCCATTCTCGATAAGAGCGGCTGTATTGTGGGAATGGCCACCTTTAAACTCGATAACAGTGAAGGGCTTAACTTTGCTGTTTCTTCCTTTTTGATAGACGCCTATTTCAGTAAGTCCATTGGAAGTTCAGGCCCGTCTGCTTCTTCCGGTAGCATTAGGATTCCTTCACCATCCCCCTTTTTATCGCCGTCCTCCCCTGGCGAGGCTGGCCCTGCTCCATCCCAGATAAACGGACCTAATTGTTGGTTCCAAGAAAGTCCTTCGTCTCAACAGCTTATTGGGTCCAGATGTCAGATTACGGGCCGAAGTGTTTCGCAAGGTCGAATTGAAGTTCAGTTAATAAATGCCAATGGCCTAAGACGTGTAATTTATCTTCTTCCTGACAATGGAGCAGAAGTTTATGTCGGAGGACAACGCTTTGATGGCACCTGGCAAGAAGATCA
>NZ_JAGQCR010000172.1:0-6952 GCF_024346295.1 Cyanobium sp. BA20m-14 | reverse complement strand
GCTACCCCGCTGGACCCCTCCCTTGCTGGGATTGGGGAACGGATTCACCCTGGTTGAACTGGCCGTGGGCACGGCAATCGGTGCCTTGGTGATCATCATCACCACAGCGGTGTTCGCGCCCCAGCTGCGCATCAATCAGCGGCTAGGGGGACAGATAAGACTGCAGGAGCGATGGTCCAGAGTGAATGCGCTCCTCAACACCGAAATCCAGGAAGCGCACCGAGTGCAGAGCCTTGGCAGTGGCCTCGAGTTGATAACCTGCGAAGCTAACGACGCCAGCAGCAATCGCTGTAGTGACGGAGGTTATCCAACTACAGGGTCATTTGGATACGATGTGGCCATCTGCTACGAACTGATTCCAGATCCGGCAACTGGCACGTCCCGCCTCCAGAGACGCGGACCAAGCATCGATCAAGCCGGAGCCCTGCTCACCCAGGGGGCAACAAAACAATGCGCCGACTTTGACCACGCCGAAGTGGTAACCACTGGGGTAACCGCCTTCTCGACGCCGACAATCACTGCTGATGAAGTCAGGTACACCATTTCTTTTCGCGATCCCCTCAAACCCAACGGCGCCACAATCAATAAGGAATCCACCGTTGTGCCCCGACCAAGCAAATACTGATCCTTCAGCCACGGTCGGCCAGCACCCCCTGCACCCGGCTCTGACCCTGCAGGGTTACGCGCACCACAGCGCCACTGATGCGTTCGGCCCGGGTGCCAGCCACCTGCAGCCCATCGAGCACCACCCGGTTCAAGCTGGCCCCAGCACTCGGTTCACCATCGAGCCCGAAGGCCGGCCCGCAGCGCATCAGCACCGCACCCCGCCAGATGGCACTGGGCGGCTGGCCCAGGGTGTAGGTGATCGGCCCAGTACCCGTTCCCACCCCCGGCTCGAGATGGAGCAGCACCTGGCGGCCCGCCAGGCCGCAGGCCGGGCTGCCGCCGCCGGTGCCACCGATCGTCAGCCGGCTTGCCCGCGCCCCATCGGCACTGATCAAAGCCAGCGCCCGGCCCGCCATGGCTCGCTGCCGCAGGCGCTCCCCCAGCTGCTTGTTGCCGCGGGTCTCCGCCAGCACGGCCTGCAGCATCACCCCCACCAGCAGCAGCCCGCCGCTCAGGGCTAGCAGCAGCTCCAGCAACGACATCCCAGCAGCACCACTGCGGCGCCTGGTGGCTTCAGGCGGGTGCACAGCTGCCCGCCCGCCAGTGGCCCACCCGGGTAACCCCCAGCGGCAACGCCATCACCACGCAGCGCTGCAGCGGTGTGCCCGCCACCGCCAGCACCACCGTGCCGCCATCGAGCAGCAAGCCATTACTGCTGAATCGCAGGGCCGCCGGCAGGTTGTGGCTCAACTCCAGCGCGCCTGCTCCCACCCCTTCCTGCAGGGGGAGGGGCTGGGCCAGGCAACTGGGCAGTCCGCTCCCATTGGGCCCCTGCCACCCCTGTTGGCTAAGGGCGATGGCGCAGGGACGGCCCAGCCGCCCAGCCTGCGCCCGGCCCTGGTCCAGCCCGGCCAGCACCAGGCGCGTTGCCGTTTCCAGCTGCTGCTGGGCCAGCCAGCGCCTGCCACTGCCAAAGGCCAGCCCAGCCAGCAGGGCCAGCACCGCCACCGCCACCAGCAGCTCCGCCAGGCTCAATCCCGCCGTCGCCCGCTCATCCCGGTGTGCCATCACCACCTGCCTCCGGGGTTGGGGAATTGCTGCAAAAGCCCATCGCCGCCGCATCGAGCCAACGCTGCCGCTGGGTCAGCCCCGGCGCTTGCAAGCGCAGCCAGAGGCCGCCGCCCTGGGGCTCCAGCTGGCGCTCGAGGCCAGCTGCCAGGGGCGCCTGGGCCAATTCGGCTGCCATCGCTGCCACCGCCAGGCTGCAATCGCCGGCCAAGGGAGCGGTATGGGCCTGCTGCAGGTGCTGTTCAGCGGCCAGCAGGGCGCCATCGAGCTCCACCAGCTGCTCGAGGCCCAGCTCCGCCCCGCGGCTGGCCGCCACCGCCGCGGCCCAGATCTGCAGGGAACCACTGCTGGCGCCCGCGAGCAGCAGCGCCGCCACCAACACTTCGGTGAAGTTCATGCTGCCCCCGGCTGGGCCGAACGCAGCCCCAGCTCCCGCAGGGCGCCATTCACCAGGGCAAACGCGGCCGTGGGGCCGCCGCTGTTGAGTGCCAGCCGCAGCTCGGCACCCGCCGGCGTGGGCGCCAGACTCAGCAGCCGGTAGGAATGGCTGCCGATCTGGCCCTGCTGCAAATCCTCGGGCGCCTCAGCCGCCAGGCAGGGAGCCCCGGCCCACTGGGAGCTGGGCAACTCCAGCAAGCAGGAGTGGTGCAGCTTGAGCCGGCCCACCAGCTGCTGGGCTGCTGAGCTGAGCAGATCCTGCTGCTGACGCAACTGCAGCTGCAACTGCAAATGGCGCCGGGCCTCCAGGGAGACCGTTTGCAGCGAGAGGCTGCCAACCAAAAGAAGCAGGGCTGCCGCCGATGAAAGCGGCAGCAAAAAACCCTGGTCTGCTGCCGGTTGGCGGCGCTTGAAGCTTGACCTTTGCCGGATATACCAGGAAGCCATGGCCGAAGGGGCTTACCAACCCCTTCAGCATTCCCACAGGGTCAGCCGCTAGGCGCTGATCTCTTCCTGCCAGAGGGCGTTGGCTTCGATGTGACGGCCTTCGTTGGTGAGCTGGCGCACCCGCTGCAGGGCTTGGCGCCTCAGCTGCTGCTTGAGGGCCTGCTGGGCAGCCTGGTGGGCCGAAACGAATTGGGGGAGCTGGGGATTGGCTTGCGGCATGGCTTTAACTACCCTCGCCACCTATATGGACCTTCAAACCTTACACCCTGGAGACTGGTTTGGGTGGGGCCCTCCTACTGGTTGAGCTTCAAGACAGCCATGAAGGCCTCCTGCGGCACGTCCACCTTGCCCATCGCCTTCATGCGCTTTTTGCCCTTGGCTTGCTTTTTGAGCAGCTTCTTCTTACGGGAGATGTCGCCGCCATAGCACTTGGCCAGCACATCCTTGCGGATGGCGCTGATGCTCTCACTGGCGATGATGCGACTACCGATCGAGGCCTGGATCGGAATCTTGAATTGCTGCCGGGGGATCAGCTCCTTGAGCTTCTCCACCAGACCCTTGCCCACGTTGTAGGCCTTATCGCGGTGCACGATCGTGGTGAGCGGATCGGCCTTTTCGCTGTTGATCAGCACATCAAGGCGCACCAGCTCATTTTTGCGATAGCCGATCAGGCTGTATTCCATCGAGGCATAGCCCTTGGTGCGGCTCTTCATCTGGTCAAAGAAGTCAGTCACCACCTCGGCCAGGGGCATCTCGTAGTGGAGGGTCACCCGGTCTTGGGTGATGTATTTCATGTCGATAAACTCGCCGCGGCGCTCCTGGCAGAGCTCCATCAGGGCGCCGTTGTAGCTGTTGGGGGTATAGATCTCGAGCTTCACATAGGGCTCTTCGATCGATTCGCGCTTCTGGGGATCCGGAAGGGTGGCCGGGTTGTCGACCATCAAAGTGCTGCCGTCGACCATGTTCACCTGGTAGATCACCGAGGGGGCCGTGACGATCAGGTCGAGGTCGTATTCACGCTCGAGCCGCTCCTGCACGATCTCCATGTGCAGCAGCCCCAGGAAGCCGCAGCGGAAGCCAAACCCCATGGCGCTGCTGGTTTCCGGCTCAAATTTGAGCGCCGCATCGGAGAGCTGCAGCTTGCAGAGGGCTTCACGCAGGTCGGGGTATTGGTCGGCGTCGGTGGGGAACAGCCCACAGAACACCATCGGCTTGGCCTCTGCGTAGCCCGGCAGCGGCTCCGCCGCCGGATTGGCCGCCAGGGTGATCGTGTCTCCCACCCGGGCATCAGCCACTGCCTTAATCGAGGCCGCCATGTAGCCCACCTCGCCGGCATGGAGGCTCTCCACCTGGCGCTGGTCTGGCGCCATCACCCCCACTTCATCGAGCTCCACGGTTTTGCCGCTGGCCATCAGCAGCACCTTGTCTTTGCGGGCAATCACCCCACTGATCACCCGGAAATAGACGATCACGCCCCGGTAGGGGTCGTAGTAGGAGTCAAAGATCAAGGCCCGCAGCGGTTCGTCCACCAGGTTGGCCGGCGGCGGCACCCGCTCCACCACTGCTTCGAGGATCTCGGGGATTCCCAGGCCCGTTTTGGCGGAGCAGGCAATCGCCTTGGAGGTATCCAGGCCGATGATCGCCTCGATTTCCTCCTTGATCCGCTCCGGATCCGCCCCGGGCAGGTCGATCTTGTTGAGCACCGGGATGATCTCCAGATCATTTTCCAGGGCCAGATAGACATTGGCCAGGGTCTGGGCCTCCACCCCCTGGCTGGCATCCACAACCAGCAGGGCCCCTTCGCAGGCCTGGAGGCTGCGGCTCACCTCATAGGAAAAGTCCACATGGCCTGGGGTGTCGATCAGGTTGAGGATGTAGTGCTCACCGTCGGGGGCCGTGTATTCCATCCGGGCCGCCTGGAGCTTGATCGTGATGCCCCGCTCCCGCTCCAGTTCCATGTTGTCGAGGAACTGGGCCTGCATGTCGCGAGCCGCGACCGTTCCCGTGTCCTGCAGCAGCCGATCGGCCAGGGTCGATTTCCCGTGGTCGATGTGGGCAATGATGCAGAAATTGCGGATCCGCTGAACGGGAACATCTGTCATGGCGCGATCCTAAGGAGGGGGCCCTAGGGCGGCGATCCATTCCTAGGCTCAGGGGAGCAAAATGCCCGAGTGCCCGCCATGACCACCGACACCACTACAGCTGATACCGCCACTGCTGAGACCAGCACAGCCCCCGCCGAGAGCAGCGACCCCCACGCCCTCACCCTGGAAAACGTGGAGCGCACCCTCGATGAGCTGCGCCCCTACCTGATGGCCGACGGCGGCAACGTGGAAGTGGTGGAGATCGACGGACCGATCGTGAAGGTGCGCCTCCAGGGCGCCTGCGGCTCCTGCCCCAGCAGCACCATGACCCTCAAGATGGGCATCGAGCGCAAGCTGCGCGAAGCCATCCCCGAAGTGAACGAAGTGGTGCAGGTGCTCTGAGCCCCCGTCTGACCGGACTGATCCCAGTCTCCCCTTAGGCTTTCGGGCTCCATTCCCCCTTGCGAGCCCGTGCTCGACCAGCGACTGCTGCGCGAAAATCCCGAGCTGATCAGCCAGCAGCTGGCGAGGCGAGGCGTTGAGGTGGACCTGGCCAGCCTCCAGGCGATCGCCCTGCAGGAGCGGGACTGCGAACAGCGCCGCAGCGAGCTGCAGGCCGAGGGCAACCGCATCGGCAGGCAGGTGGGCCAGCTGATCCAGGCCGGGTCGGCCCCTGGCGGCCCCGAGGTGCGGGCCCTGCGCGACCAGGGCAACGCCATCAAGCACCAGGTGGCCGGCCTCGAGGAGCAGGAGAAGGCCCTGGAGCAAGAGATCCGCGCAGCCCTCAGCGCCCTGCCCAACCTGCCCTCAGCCGAAGCCCCGGATGGTCGCTCCGAGGCCGACAACGTGGAGATCAAGCGGTGGGGCAGCCCACGGGTGGAGGAGGGTCTCGAGGAGCACTGGCAGATCGGCGAGCGGCTGGGCCTGTTTGAAACCGAGCGCTCCGTGCGGATCGCCCAGAGCCGCTTCATCACCCTGATCGGCGACGGCGCCCGGCTGGAGCGGGCCCTGATCAACTTCATGCTCGACCTGCACAGCGCCAAGGGTTACCGCGAGGTGATGCCGCCGATCCTGGTGAACAGTGCCAGCCTCACCGGTTCGGGCCAGCTGCCCAAATTCGCCGAGGAGAGCTTCCGCTGCGCCGATGACGACCTCTGGCTCACCCCCACCGCCGAGGTGCCCATCACCGCGCTGCATCGCGATGAGCTGATCCCCACCGAGCAGCTCCCCCTGCGCTACGCCGCCTACACCCCCTGCTTCCGCCGCGAAGCCGGCAGCTACGGCCGCGACACCCGCGGCCTGATCCGCCTGCACCAGTTCAACAAGGTGGAGCTGTATTGGTTCTGCACACCCGAGCAGTCGGCCGCCGCCCACCAGCAGATCACCGCCGACGCCGAAGCCGTGCTGGAAACCCTCGAGCTGCCCTACCGCCGCATCGATCTCTGCACTGGGGACATGGGCTTCTCCGCCGCCCGCACCTTTGACCTGGAAGTGTGGCTGCCCGGCGCCGGCTCCTACCGCGAGATCTCCAGCTGCTCGGTGTGCAACGAATTCCAGGCGCGCCGCTCCGCCATCCGCTTCAAGGAAGGCAAATCCACCCAGCTGGTGCACACCCTCAACGGCAGCGGCCTGGCCGTGGGCCGCACCATGGCTGCCCTGCTCGAAACCGGCCAGCAAGCCGATGGCTCCGTGCGACTGCCAGCCGCCCTGGCGCCCTACTTCGGCGGCGACACGATTAGCGGGGTGTGATGGCGGAATAAGCCTTTAGCCTGATTCCATCTATCCATGCGGCTTGCCCATGGGACTCACCAACCGCTCCGAGCTGCTGGCCCTCCCCGCAACTAAGCGTTTCTAGCTTGCAGTCGGCTTGTGGCAAAGCTTGGATAGCGCGGAGCTGGAACGGCGCTGGAGCCGGCATCAGCAACATCCTGACGAGGCCGTGAGCTGGGAGCTTGTGCGACGTGACCTCGGTCTTGAGTGACGTTGGCTGGGATCAGGACGATGGATCAACACCAACACCTGAGAACCCAACTGGAAGGGATGGAGCGCCTGGTGGATTCCGAGAGAGGCTACGGGCCGGATCGACAGCAGGCCCGTTGTAACAGGGGCTTGCTCCAGCGCAGGCCACGAGAATTCCCAATCCGCACCAACTTCGGTCTACAATCAAGACATTAGCTGACTTGAGGGAGATTCAAGATGGCCGTCGATCTTCCTCTCACTCAAATGAGCCTTGAAGATAAAATTCAGGCAATGGAATTGCTCTGGTCTGAGCTGTCCAAGGCTCCTGAACAGGTAGTTTCACCCGCCTG